>JANXLP010000218.1 GCA_025355125.1 Opitutaceae bacterium
CACGGTCCACCCTGCACGGCAGCGCTCAGTTAGCCATTAAATATTGCCGGCCTTGCCCGAAAACACTTTAGCGGGCTTCAGCGGAATACCGTGGGGGCCAGCGGAGGACGCCGGAGTAGCTCTTGACGGTCTTGCCGGCGACGAACGGAGGATAATCGGGCAGGGTGAATTCTTCGAGGCTACGGCGGATGCGGAAGATGTTGGCGATCGCTTCCGGGCTCGTGCCGGTGGCGTAGGCGGTCTGCTGGAAATAGTCCTGATCCTTGCGCATGCCGTAGTTGGTGATGAGCAGGTCGTCCAACCAGTAGTCCATGATGTTGAACGCTTGGGATTTTACCACGTCGCGGTTGTAGTTACCGCCGCGGAGAGCCTGTTTGAGCGTGTAGGGAATGGTGACGAGTTTCGCCTGCTCAGGATCGCCCGGCGCCGCTTCGAAGAAGGTCGAGTTAGCGACGGTGCCCTCGGCCAAGAGAGGGGACTGGATGGGGGTGAGCTGGACCGGGCCGGATTTACCGATGACGGAAGGCCCGATGTAGGCGATGATTTTGGCGTAGCGGTTGAAGCCGTAGAGGCTGACGTTGTCGAAGTCGTCGTATTTGCCGAAGTATTTGAACTGGCTCTGGGTGGTGAGCGAGTCGCGTTGGGCGCGCTCGCCGAGGAGGGTCACGCTGTGGCTGCCGAGCCATTTACCCCAGGTCTTGGAGAGATCGCGGAAATCGTAGCGGGCGTAGGCGGTGACGCGCTGCGACTCGCGCTCGATGAGGTTTTGATTGAAGATCGTCTGGGCGGAATCGACGAAGGGGCGGCCGAGGTTGGGGTTGGGCCGGCCGTCGGGCAGGGTAACGTTGGCGTCGATACGGATGGAATTGGCATTGCCCTGCGTGGAGACGTAGTTGTTGCGATTCTGGCGTTCGAGACGCTCTTGGAAGACCGAGGCTTCGATGCCGATGCGATCCTGCCAGAAGCGTTGTTCGACGGTGATATTGGCGGTGTGGAACGTGTCGTTCTGGCGACCGGTTTCGTCGAGCTGCTGGTCACGCCAGTTGAAGTTGTCGAAATTCGTAAAGCCCTGGGTCTTGCGGCCGGCGGGAATGCGCCCGAGGGGACGATCAGGAGTGGCGTAATACAACGCGGGCAATTCGCCGATATTGACGGTCTCGAGCCAGTTCTGCGCGTCGGCAGTGCTGTCACGGTTGAAGACCGGGTCGAAAACCTGGCTGCGCACAGTGTTGATGGCGAGCGAGCCGGTGCCGGTGTTGTTGCTGGAGGAGGGGGTGGCGCGGTAGCCGAGGCCGAGGGTGCCGCCATTGCGGCCGGTGTTGGCCAACGGGAATACCAGAGTGTTGAACGTCTGGGCGTTGTTGAGGGCGAAGCTGCGGAAGGGGGTGGAGGGAAAGGAACCAACGATATTGCCGCCGGCGTTTTGGATGGCGGCGTCGGGATTGCGGACGGGGTCGTCGTAAAAGGTCCAGTCGAAGGGTTTTTTTCCATCGTTCAACCACGTCTGAAAGCTATTGAAGGGCAGGACCGAAAACGGGCGGTTGGCCTTGGTGTTACCGGCTTCAAAATTACCGCGGATGGACGTGCTCTTGGTGGGCTCCCACGTGAGCGCTCCGTAGATACGCTTCTTGTTTTCGAACGACGGGCGCTGGTTGTAGCGCTCCTGATCGTCGAGGAGCGAGAGACGCGCGGCCAATTTCTTCGGGATGAGCACGCGGTTCATTTCGAGCGACGTGCGCATGCTGTCGTTGTTGCCGTAGCGGAACTCCACCTTGTTGGAATTCCGATTGAGGTTGGGGCGGATGAGGGTGGTGTCCACGACGCCGGCGGCGTTGGCGACGCCGAAGAGGATGGCGTTGGGGCCGCGGTTCACGGTGACGGCGCTGGTGTTGTAGCCGTCGATGGCGACCTCGGAGATGAAATAGCCGCGGGTGTAGGTGGGCGAGGTGAGGCCGCGGGCGCGGGAGCCGCCCTGGGGATTGTTGCGGACGCCGTCGCCGACGACGTTGGGCTCGGTGATGTTGGAGCCGGCGGCGTTGGAAAAGTTGCCGCCCGGGCCGGCGGCTTCCATGCCGGTGGCGTAGATGAGGAGGTCGTTGGCGTTGGTGGCGCCGATGTCGTCGAGAAAATCTTTGTTATAAACCGAGATCGACGCGCCGAGGTCTTTGATCGCGGTGTTGAGGCGGGTGCCGGCGAGGGTGGAGGTGGCCTGGTAGCCTTTGTCCTGCTCCGTATTGACGGTGAAGGGACTGAGGATGAGGGCCTTTTCCTCGATGGGGACCGACTTTGAGGCGTTGGCCGGATCGGAGCTGAGGGCAGCCGTCTGGGCCTCGGCTGAGCCGAGGGCGATCAGACTGGCGAGGAGCGCTAATTTGTTCTTGGGGTTCATAGGTTTGGTTGGGACGGAAGGGGGAACAGGTGGAGAGGACGGGGTGGAAGCGGAGCCGGGCGGAGAGGTTGAGGCCGTCTTTGGCGGAGGGCGGGAAGGGGCCGGCGAAGTCAGCACGGTGAAGGCGCCGGTGCGTGGGTTGCGCTCGGCGATAAGGCCGGTGCCGCGAAGGAGACGCGCGAGGGCGTCGCCGGGAGCGTAGGAGCCCCTCACGGCGTTGGTCTGCACACGGGCGGTGGCCTCGGTGGAGAAAACAACATCAAGCCCGGATTGCTCGGCGAATTGGCGAAGCGATTTGCTGGCGGCGGCGGCGGGCAGATCGAAGGCAACCGCGACGTCGGCGGACGTCGATTCGGCAGCGGTCGTAACCAGCCCGCTCATACTCAACGCGAGCGCGACGGCGAGAAGCATCCGGAGAGCCGGACGGGCAGGGGTAGAGCGGGGCACACTAACGGAGGCAGGCGAGCCGGAAAAATCCCCTACGTGATTTTAAGAAAAAAACGGAGCGGCGCGGGACTGCGCCGCAGAGGCGGTGGGTAGAAAGTCGCGAGCGAGCTCGCTCGCACAGGTCGGACGGCTCGCGTCGGAAATCAGCGGCGCTGGAGGAGGAGCACGTTGCCGCGGGGCTCGGCTTTGAGCTGGAACTCACCGTCGAGCAGTCGCAGGAGCGACTCAAGATCGTCGGCGCGCAAGATGCCGCTCAACTGCAGGCGCCCGAGGGCGGGATCGGCGAGCGCGAGACAGGGTTCGCGGCCGGCTTTGGTCGCCTGGGCGTTGAAGAGCGCGATGGCTTCGGACAGAGGCGTGGCGGAAAACTCGAGGCGCGGCACGCGCCACGCGAGACGCTGCTGCAATTCCAGCGGGGACACGGCGACATCTGAGGTGGCGGTTGCGGGTGCGCCGCTCTCGGTTGGGACCGTGACTACCAAGCGGCGGCCGGCGCCGAGGGTGCCGAGGGTGGAAGGAGGTGAGGGTGGAGCGGTGAGGGCTGAGGGGCCGGGCGCGGCCGGTTGTTCCACGGCGACGCGGCCTTCGGTGACGAGGACATCTACTTTCCCAGAGGAGCGGTCCACGGAAAATGCGGTGCCGACGGCGCGGACTTCGATGCCGGCTGCGGAGACGATAAACGGACGCTGCGGATTCTTCGCGACTTGGAAGTGGCCCTCGCCGCGCAGGAGCGCGACGCGGCGGAACGGGCCGGAGAAATCGACGGCGATCTCGGCGCCGGCGTTGAGTTCGACGATGGTGCCGTCGGGCAAAGTGCGGGTAGCGGCGCGGAGCACGAGGGCATTGCCGGCGGAAACCGGGAGGGTCGGGTCGCGCCAGGGTTGCCAGACGAGGCCGGTGAGAATGAGCGCGGCGGTGAGGCCGAGGGCGGTGCGGCGGCGGAGGTGGGCGTCGAGGGCGGCGATGAGGGGCTCGGCTTCGCCTTCCTGACGGGCCCAGTCGAGGACGCTGCGGCGACCGGGAGCGGCGTCGGAGGCGGACGACGGTGATGAAGATGGAGGCGTTTTCATGAGCCGAGAAAATAGGTCACGCCGCGTTTGCGCAGATAATCTTCGCAGCGACGGACGCCGCGGGCGACCTGTTCATCCACGGTTTTCTCCGCGATGCCGAGCGCGGCGGCGACTTCCTTTTGAGAGAGGCCGCGGAGCTTGCGCAGCACCGTGACCTCGCGGCAGCGGGGCGGGAGCGAGGCGAGGGCTTCGACGAGGAGGGCGAGCGTTTCATGTCTTTGGGCGGCCTCCACGACATCGGCCCCATGATCTATGACCGGCAGTGCGGCCAAATCCCCTACGGCAAAGACGGGCGAACCGCGTTCGCGTGCAGTGAGGTTGAGAGCGAGGTGGCGCGCGACGGTGAAGAGAAACGCTTTGGCGCTGCGCACGGGCTCGCCGGCGCGCGCCTTCCAGACGCGTAGGTAGGACTCCTGCACGATGTCGTCGATGTCGCGCACGGCGGGAAACGAGCCGCGCAGGTAGGAACGGAGCACCGGCTCGTGGGGCTGGATTTCCTCCATGAACCAACGCTTGGGATCGGCTTGGGGTAACTCGGGAGTGGGCACTGGCGGGGTGGAACAGGGAAGACGGGAGCGGGCGCAGGGTTGAAGACGGGCACCGGAAAACTCCAGCAAAAATTTGCGGACAGGGGATCGGTGGGCGACCGAAAGTGAATTCGGTGATTGCCGTGTTAGGGGTGTCTCGCCTCTGCCACGACGCATTCAATCAATGATCTTTTGAAGGCGATTAAGAAGCAAGGGAGCCGAAGGCGATGGTTGCCGTTGCATCCGCGCCCGAAGCCCAAACGCTGGTGACGACATGATTACGCCTCCGTCCGCAGTTCCCGCGCCCGCCGTAGCCGCCGCGCCCTCGATCAAGCTCAAGGCCAACGTAAAGCCTCGCGTGGTGCAGGGGCATCCGTGGGTGTTTGCCAACGAGATCGAGGCGCTGATTTCCGCCGAGCATGATGGCACCGCCATCGAGTGCCGCGATCGCACGGGGCGGTTCATCGGCACGGGTATCTATAACAGCAAGTCGCAGATCGTGTGGCGCCGGCTCAGTCGCAATCGCATCACGCTCGACGCGGCGTGGATTCGGGCGGCGCTGGAGCGGGCGATCACGCGGCGCGCACCGGGCTCGGCGCGGCGGTTGGTGTGGTCGGAATCGGATGAGTTGCCCGGTCTGGTCGTCGATCAGTTTGGCGATGCTTTGGTCGTGCAGATCCAGACGCTCGCGCTGGATCGCATGACGCCGGTGATCAGCGATCTACTGGCCGAACTATTGAAACCGGCTGAGATCATTTTCCGCAACGACGCGAACATCCGCCGGCTCGAAGGCCTGCCGCTGGAGACGCACACGCGGTCCGGCCAGGCGTGGGCGCCGCGCTGGGTGAATATCGAAGGGATCGATTACTGGCTCGATCTTGAGGGCGGTCAAAAGACCGGGTTCTACCTCGACCA
>JANXLP010000235.1 GCA_025355125.1 Opitutaceae bacterium
CAATGAACCAACTGTCACTTATTAGGTAGCAGTTTTAGCCTTCCCCCTAAAACCAGTTTGTCACTTAATAAGTGACAAACTAGTCTAGCCAGGACACGCGTCTAGACCCTCCCGGATCGCCGCCTCATCAAGGCCGACGCCGATGAACACCAGCTCCTGCCGCCGGTCGCCATGCGGCTCCATCCAAAGAGCACGGATCGATTCCGGCCGGTCCTCCAAGCGCGCCCGCCCACTCTCCACCAGCGCCGCCCACCACGGATTCAGTATGTCATGGCGAACCACCCCGCCCGCCACAGATAAAAACGCCATCTCGTCCGGCTGCTCGCGCGTCCAATAAAATCCCTTCGCCCGCAGCAGCCCCGGCAAGCCTGTTTCGATCAGCGCACGAAACGCCGCCTGCGCAAACGGCCGCCGCGCCTGATAAACAAACGACGTGATCCCGTATTTCACATCGTGCATCGGGCGCTCCGCCACGACCTGCGCACGCACAACCAAGCCGCCCGGCACGACCGCATTCAGCGCCCGCACCCACCGCGCTGCGCCCATGGTTTCCTTGGCGTCGAACCTTACTCGCCCCAGCAAAAACTCGCTCGCAACCTGCCCATGCTCCGTGCGCACGACCTCGGCGCGCGCATTGAGTCCGCGCACGATCGCCTCGATCCGGTCTGCTTCCGCCGCTGTCACCCGGTCGCATTGATTCATCACCAGCACGTCGGCGCACTCGACCTGCTCCAGCATCAACTCGAACAACGGCCTCGCGCCGCCCGTGGTTGACTGGCGCGCACCAGAACTCTCCGCCTTCGTCGCCTCCGCCGCAAACGCGGCGACGTCGATCACGCTCACCAGCGCCGACAACGTCGCGAAATCTCCCAGCGTCCGCCCGAACGGATTTTTATGCGTGAACAACGTCGCGATACCGCGCGGCTCGGCCACGCCCGTCGTCTCAATCAAAATGTGTTCGTAGCTCCCCGTCGCCGCCAGCTCCGACATCGTCTCAGCCAACTCGTCCTTGCTGGAGCAGCACACGCAGCCGTTGCCCAACTCCACCACATCGCCGCCCAGCCCGCCCTCCGCCACCCCCGCCCTCACCACCGCCCCGTCGATATTGAGCGCCGCCACATCGTTGACCACCGCCGCCCATTTCCGCCCTTCCGCTTGTGCCAGCAGATGCTTGAGCAGGGTCGTTTTTCCCGCTCCCAAAAACCCGCAAAGCACGGTCACCGCAGGTTTATGGCAAGGGTTTATCATCGAGGTTTTATCCAAAACTAGAGCCAAGCGGTTTTTTTATCATGCGCAAGTCTCACAGCCAGAAGTTATTTTAATTTTATTGAGACTGAGTCCTATAAACATCATTGACGTCGCGCCAAGTTGAGAACCTATCTCACTTATTTATTTTATGCCATTCCTCGCCCGCTCCTCGCTCCTCTTCGCCCTAGCCCTTCTCTGGACGGTCGCCTCCATCCGCGCCGACGAAAACCTCTTCGGCTACGTCAGCGGCGCCGAGACCCTCCCCAAAGGTCACTACGATCTCTACCAGACCACCACCGCGCGCGCCGGCAAAGACGCCGGCTACTACCGCGGCTGGGATTTCGAAACCGAGGTCGAATACGGCGTCACCGATAAATTCCAGATTTCCGGCACGGTCATTCAGCACTACTTCAACATCAAAAATGTCCCCGGCCTGACCTCCCAGGATCGCTACCAGTTCGGCGGTATCGAGCTCTCCGGCAAGTATCGGTTCACAAGCGTCTTTAAGGACGGCTACGGCCTCGCTCTGAAGCCCGAGATCGGCTTCATGCGCTACGACGACGTCGCTGGCATCCCCCAGAACATGTTCTTCGTCGCGCCCAACCTACTTTATCAAAAGAACTTCCTCGACGACACCCTCATCCTCGCCAGCAACGCCGGCGTCCAGCTGGCCTGGGGCAAAAAACCCGCCGAGGAATACGAGCACGAACTCTCCCTCAAGGCCGGCACCGGCGTCTCCTACCGTTTCGCCCCCAACTGGTTTGCCGGAGCCGAGACCCACGTCGTCTCCGAGTATCCCATGTTCAACCAATATGAACACACCGTTCTCTTCGCCGGCCCCAGCATCCACTACGCCGCGCAACGCTGGTGGGCCACCCTCTCCTGGGCTTATCAAGTCTGGGGCAACGAAGTTTCCCCAACCGTGAAGAACATGGCCTTCGCCGAGGAATCTCGAAACGAATTCCGCCTGAAGCTCGGCCTCAACTTCTAAGCCCTTTCAAACCTCTTCCCGTTTCCATGAAAACCACCGCCCGCTCCCTCCTCCTCAGCCTCCTCACCATCCTTTGCACGGCCGCCGCCGTCCGCGCCGACGAAAACTACTTCGGCTACACCTACGGCGCCGACACCCTCCCCAAGGGCCGCTCCGAAATCTACCAGTGGATCACCTCCCGCACCGGCAAGGCCGACGGCTCCTACGCCGCCCTCGATCTCCAGACCGAGATCGAACACGGCTTCACCGACCGCCTCCAAGGCTCCCTCTACCTGAACGGCATCAGCCACGACATCAGTGGCGTCACTGGTTATACCGATCGCAACCGCACCAACTTCAACGGCCTTCAAGGCTCCCTCAAATACAACCTCCGCAGCGTTGATCGCGGCGGCTGGGGCGTCTCCGTCTATCTGGAGCCCGGTTACAAGCGCTACTCCGCCTCCAGCGGCGACCGCACCGACATCTACTTCCTCGAGCCCAAGCTCATCCTTCAGCGCAACTACCTCGACGACACCCTCGTCTGGGCGACCAACATTAGCGGCGAGTTTGAGCGCGAGCACGAACTCGTCGCCGACGCGTGGGAGAGCGAACTCGAACTTCAGGTCAGCACCGGCCTCAGCTACCGTTTCGCCCCCGGCTGGTTCGCCGGCCTCGAAGCCCTCGCCACCTCCGCCTTCGAAAAAATGCACCTCGACGAGATGGGCGAATACGCGGTCTTCGCCGGCCCCAACATCCACTACGCCAACGCCCGCTGGTGGGCCACGCTCACCGTCCTCCCCCAGCTCACCGGCTCGCCGGAGAACAAGGGCTCCCGCAACCTCGACAACTACGAGTCGCTCCAAGTCCGCCTGAAAATCGGCTACGACTTCTGATCGCCACACTCATGCGCTTCACACCCTTCATCGCCGGCACCGCCGTCGCCCTCGTCGGCAGCACTTCCGGCTACGCGACCGAATACCTCACCATCGCGCAGGCGCAGCAGGCGATCTTCCCCGGCGCCATCTTCACCGACGCCGCGCTCCGCCTAACGCACACGCAGGTGAAGGCCGTCTCCGAAAAAAGCGGCGTCCGCCTGCGCTCGCCCGACATCCTTGTCTGGCGCGCGAGCACCGGCGGCTGGTTCTTCGTGGACGAGGTCCTCGGCAAACACGAGTTCATCACCTACGCCGTCGGCCTCGACTCCAAAGGTGCCGTCTGCGGCGTCGAGATCCTCATCTACAAGGAAAGCTACGGCCAGCAGGTGCAAAACCCGCAATGGCGCGCCCAGTTCACCGGCAAGACCGCCGCCTCCCCGCTCAAGCTCGACGACGACATCAAGAACATCTCCGGCGCGACCCTCTCCAGCCGCCATGTGATGGAAGGCGTTAAACGCATCCTCGCGATCCATGAAACCGCCCTCGCCCATTCCTGAGCCGACGCTCCGCCGCGCCCGCCCCCTCCTCGGCACTCTGGTCGAGATCCAAGCCTCCGGCCTGCCCGCCGCCCGCCTTGAACGTGCCTTAACCAAAGCCTTCGCCGCCGTCGCCCGCGTGCAGGCGCTCATGAGTTTCCACGACCCCGCGAGCGACCTCTCTCGTCTCAACCGCCTCGCCGCCCGCCGCGCCGTGCGCGTTGACGCCGCCACCTGGACCGTCCTCCGCCACGCCGTCACCCTGGCCCGCGCTAGCGAAGGCCGCTTCGATCCGTCCGCACGCCCCGGCGAAATTTCCCACGCCAACTGGCGCGCCATCCACCTTCTCCCCGGCCGTCGCGTGCGTTTTCTCGCGCCGCTCACGCTCGACCTCGGCGGCATCGCCAAGGGCTACGCGGTGGACCGCGCCGTCGCCGCCCTGCGCCGCGTCGGCGTGCCGCGCGGACTCGTCAACGCCGGCGGCGACCTCCGCGTCTTCGGCCCGAGCTCCACGCCCATCCACGTCCGCCACCCCGCTCAGCCCGGCGCGTTTTTCCCGCTCGGAGAACTCCACGACGGCGCCCTCGCCACCTCAGCCCTCACCTACGCCGACGCCCTCCTCGATCCACGCACCGGCACCGCCTGCGGCCACGGCCTCAGCATCACGGTGCTCGCCCCCACCGCCCTCCTCGCCGACGCCCTCACCAAAGTCATCGCCGTCGATCCCACCGCCGCCCGCCCGCTGCTCACCCGCCACCGCGCCCGCGCGGTCGTCCTCGACACGCGGGGACGCGCCGTTTGGCTCAACGCCCCCGCACCGCTCCGCCATGTCGCGTAACCGCCTTCGCATCAGTTTTCGCCAGCGCCTCTGGCTTCACGGCAGCTTCGCCGTGCTGTTTCTCTCCGGCGTGTTCTGGTGGGTGCTTGGAACATGGTTCCGCGCCGACACCGGTTTCGGTCCGCAGGAAAATCCCTCGCAACCCTGGCTCCTCCGCCTGCACGGCGCAGCGGCGATGATCGCCCTCGTCGTCCTCGGCTCGCTCCTGCCCAACCACGTCCGCGCCGCCTGGCGGGCGCACAAAAACCGTTTCACCGGCGGCGGCATGATCGCAATCTGTCTCGCGCTCACCGTCACCGGCTACGGCCTTTACTACGTCGGCAGCGAGACCCTGCGCCACGTCACCAGCCTGGGCCACCTCTGGCTCGGGCTGGCTTTCCCCGCCGTGATCGTCTGGCACATCCGGCGCGGACGTGCGCTTCGCCAATTGCCGAAATCCGAACAGTCGGTTCATCTATTGGGTAAATAAACCGCTCCGGCGGCATCGGCCGCCGCTCCGAACAATCGCGAAGGCCACGCGCCCCGCCACTGCGGGGTTGGCCGAAGCCGCTCCCAGAGAATCGCCCCGTTGGGCGATTCCCTTCGTGGTTAAAAATCCGATTCCGGTATCTTCGCTGGGATCAGAGCTTCCACCGCACGCCCACCGACAGCAGCCGCTCCGGCATCAACTGCCGCCCGTTGACCCGCTGGTAAACCGGCACCTGCACGAACGCGAACGCGTCCACTTCACGCGTCAGGTCCACCGACACGCCCGGGCTCACGTTGACCACCGTGGCCCCGCTGTTGTCGTAGTCCGCCTGCGCACCGTGCTCGCGCCCCTCGAACCGCGCGTTCACCTGCAACTCCGGCGTGAAACGGCTCGTGTTCAACCAGCGCACGCCCGCGTTCACGTTCAGGCTCGTGGAGGGACGGAAGTCCTCCCGCGCGGCCAGCGGCTTCTGCACCAGCGCCTGCACAAACCAGCCGACGCTCTCCGCCGGCCGCCCGAAGTAGGCCAGCCCCGCCAGCGCGTCCGTCGTGCCCGTGCCCAGTTGCAGGCCGCGGTCGAGCGGCGTGCCCGCCTGCGGCCCCGCGTCGAAGTTCTGGTGAAACCCGCCCGTCGGCAGTTTCAAGCCAAACTGCACGCCCCAGCCGCTCTCGCGGTCGTGGCTGAACTGATACCGCCCCAGCACCCGCGCGTCGCCCATCCCGGCCGCGTGCGAGGTCGAGGCCGCCGTGTCGCCGTCCACGATCGTGCTGTGCCTGCGATCATGATACGGCAGTTGCACCGACACGCCCCAATGCGCGTCCGCCGCGTAGTCCAGCCCCAGCCACACGTTGCGGTTGAGCGTGTATTGCTGGATTTCCTCCGCGTTGGGCAGCGCTAAACTCCCCTTCTCCACGCTCCCCGTGCCGCTGCGCAGGTCCTTCTGCTCGTAGTATTCGTAGCGCACGTCGGCCTGCAGGCCGGGCTTGTCCGCATAACCCTGCAACGCCCAGTCCGAGCTCAGCGAACACCCGCACACCGAGCAGCCATAGCCGATGGAAACCCCGGCTGCGGCGATCAACCCGACCGTCCCCGCCTTGATAAAACGAAGTCCATAAGACTTCGGAGACACCGACACCAAACCATTGGAAAAAACAAAAGAGTTCATAAAAAAATAACCAAAACGTTAAAAACCGTGCCTCAGGTAGGGCGGGACCGCTGGGCCCGCCGCGATTGACGGACGGCATACGCCCGCCCGACACGGACGGCCCAGCGGTCCGTCCCCACCCCAAAAGCTCAGACTATATCCCAACCACCCCGCCTCGTGGCGGCGGCACCGGCACGGGTTCGACGCGCCTCCCGGAAAATTCGTCTCGCGCCGCCGGCCATTCCTCCAAAACCGGCGCGAGCACCAACGGCGCGGCGCCCTGCGCGATCAGCACAACCTTCTCGACCGCCGCTGCAGTTTCCTTCGGCGCATTCGTAGAATCGTCGGACGCCTCGCGCACCCTCAACACCGCCACGCACAGTTCGCACGGCTTCGCCGGGTCAAACGTCTGCGCGAGCGCTTCGCCCACCGACATGGATTGCGCATAGCCCGCATACATCCGCGCCCAAGCAAACACCTGAGCGATGTCCAGCAGCCCGCCGCTGGCGCAAAGCCAGGCAAAAAGCAGACCGCACATGCTGAGACGAAAACGCACGCACTGAACCCACCCGCCCCCGCCGCGCCTAGCCATCCCAAAAATCCACCGCCCCCATATGCTAGCTGCTAGCCGATTCCCCGAAACCGTCATTGCGCTGGCCGTTTGCGGGCCTCAAAAAACTTCATCGTCTCATGCCCTCTGATATCTCGCCCACTTAACCCGTCCGCCATGCCGACTGACGCCACCTACCCCCAAGATTCGGATTCCCGTCCTCTTGTCGTCAACGAGGCCGGCATCGAAGACCTGTTCATCCAAAAGCTCCGCGACCTCAAATACACTGATCGTCCCGACATCCACGACCGCGCCTCGCTGGAGAAAAACTTCCGCGAAAAGTTCGAGGCCCTCAACCGCGTCCGCCTCACCGACTCCGAGTTCGCCCGTCTGCTCGAAGAGATCGTCACGCCCGATGTCTTCACCGCCGCCAAGACCCTCCGCCAGATCAGCGCCTTCACCCGCGACGACGGCACGCCGCTGAACTACACCTTGGTCAACCTCAAGGACTGGTGCAAAAACACCTTCGAGGTCATCAACCAGCTCCGCATCAACACGGACAACAGCCACCACCGTTACGATGTGATCCTCCTCATCAACGGCGTGCCTTGCGCGCAGATCGAGCTCAAGACCCTCGGCATCAGCCCGCGCCGGGCGATGGAGCAGATCGTCGACTACAAGCACGATCCCGGCAATGGCTACACCAAGACGCTGCTCTGCTTCATGCAGCTCTTCATCGTCAGTAACCGCGACCGCACCTACTACTTCGCCAACAACAACGCCCGCCATTTCGCTTTCAACGACGACGAGCGTTTCCTGCCCGTCTATGAGTATGCCGGCGAGGACAACCAGAAGATCACCCGTCTCGATGCCTTCGCCGACGCTTTCCTGAAAAAGTGCGATCTCGGCCGCACCATCAGCCGCTACATGGTGCTCATCGCCAGTGAGCAGAAGCTCATGATCATGCGGCCCTATCAGGTCTATGCCGTGAAGCACATGGTCACGTGCATCGATGACGACAACGGCAACGGCTACATCTGGCACACCACCGGCAGCGGCAAGACGCTCACCTCGTTTAAGGCTGCCACCCTGCTCAAGGAAAATGAGCACATCCACAAGTGCGTCTTCGTCGTGGACCGCAAACTCGGCACCCTAATCGACATGTCCCTGCCAAAGCTTCTGATGGGGAAAAGACGATCAGAACTTAAAGGACAGCTCAATTAATATGAACACACACGATCCGCGCGAACACATTCGGGGCATCCACCAAATCCTGATTTCTGACAAGAAACGCATCGGTTTCTTGTTCGGCGCAGGAACGTCATTTGCTACCGGGCTTCCGACAGTCTTTGTTCCGGCGATCGAAAAGATGACGAAGATCATCGTCGCTGAGGTGGAGGCGCACTCGTCTGCGTTCGCTGCTGCGATAAAAGAGATTCAAACCGAGACAGAGCTTCTAAAAGTCGCCTTCAATATCGAGACATTGCTCTCAAGCATCGAAGCTAAGCGTGCGGTTATCGGCGCAGGAAAGCTAAATGGGCTTGATTCAAACGCGTTCACCACGTTGGCAATACTAGTAAAGACCCGTGTTGTGAAACTGGTTTCAGTCCACGAGATCCTGCTGGCCGACGACCGTAAGAAGTTGGCGCACGCCCGTCTCGCCAATTGGGTTCAAAAGGCGAGGCGGCGATTCCCCGCTGAAATCTTCACGACGAATTATGATTACCTGTTTGAGATTGCCCTCGAAGGCTCAGGGATTCCCTATTTCGACGGTTTCTCTGGCAGTTTTGAGCCGTTCTTTTGCCCCGAGGCCGTGGAAGATGTCGAGGCCTACCCACACCTTGTGAAGCTTTGGAAGATGCACGGTTCGCTTGGGTGGACTTATCGCGAGACAGACAAGGCTGTGATTCGGCAGCAGTCTGCTCCGGAGGACTCCATCCTCATCTATCCGTCGCACCTCAAATACAACACCTCGAAGAAGCAGCCGTATGTCGGCCTTATCGACCGCCTTTGCGCCTTCCTCCAGCAGGATGACGCCGTTCTATTCACCTGCGGATATTCGTTCGGTGATGATCACATCAACGAACGGCTCGTGACTTCCTTGAGACGCGGAGCGAACTCCCACGTTATCGCGATGTATTACGATGAAACGTGGACCGAGGACCAAAAGAGTTTGTTTGGTCTCGCAGACGAATCCAACAGCGTGCGCGGCCTCGCAACGCACGAGACTGGTGGCAAAATGTCAGTCTATGGGCTTCGCCACGCCGTTATCGGCGGGAAATTTGGCGAGTGGCGGTTGAGAGACGAGCCGAAGACAACGGAGTCTATCCGCGTCAGCCAATACTTTGACGAAGACGCAGCCACTCCTTCGAAGGAGGCAGGCGAGCGAAAGGGTGATGAACACTGGGAAGGCACTGGGCGCTTTCTGCTCCCGGACTTTCGGAAGCTCACTGACTTTCTCAACGATTTGTCCTCGTCCGACGGCCCTGCCAGCACACTTTGACCGCATGAAACACAATCCAACGCATATCGGTCAGGTTGAGAGTGTCAGCGGAAACTCCGTCACAATCAAAATGGCGAGCAACTACCCGTCGAACATGCCAATCGTCGACGGCACGGTTTACCGGATTGGACAGATTGGCTCGTTCCTCAAGATTCCTTTGGGATACGCGAATCTCTATGGGCTTATCACGCAGGCTGGAGTTCTGGCGATGCCAGAGTCGCTGCTGATGGCTTACAAAGAGAATCCGTCCATTGCGGATGGCCACCGCTGGTTGAGAATGATTCTGGTCGGCGAGCAAATAGGTTCATCCTTCGAGCGCGGAGTCCTCCAGTCTCCAACCTCAGGTGATCAAGTTCACCTCGTTACGAACGAAGATCTCAGGATTGTCTACGGCGGCTACAACGCCCAATCGTCCATTGTCATTGGGAATCAGAGCGCATCGGAAGGGCTCGCTGCACAGTTGGACATGGACAAACTCATCTCTCGGCATTGCGCGATTCTTGGCGCAACCGGTAGCGGAAAGTCGAACGCGGTGAGTATCGTGGTAAAAGCGATTGCCGAGAAGCCGTTCCCGAGCGCGCGAGTTCTCATGATTGACCCTCACGGTGAATATGCGAGCTCGCTGGCTGGGAAGTGCCGGGTGTTTCGAGTAGGAGCGGCAGCAGGCGAAGATGAACTTTGCGTTCCCTTCTGGGCTCTACCGTTCAAAGAGCTAATGGCGATTTTCCCAGGGCGACTATCCGACCAGAACGAAGATTACTTCCGAGGAAAAGTGCTGGACCTAAAGCGTGTGTCAGCCGCAGCGCTAGGTGGCCTTCGGGCCGAGGCAATCACTGCGGACAGCCCAATTCCTTTTTCGATAAACCAACTCTGGTTCGATCTGGATAACTTTGAGAGGATTACCTTCAAAGCAGACCGCACCACGCCAGAGGCTTTGATTGCCGCAGGTGACCCAGCGGCGCTGACATCCAACCAGTATCCCACCGCTGGACTAGGAAGCAGCGCCCCATTCTTGAATACGAAAGCAAAGGGCATCCTTGGTTTCTTGGATGGAATGAGGTCGCGGCTTCTCGACCAAAGCTACAATTTCCTTTTCCGTCCGATTGGCTATTCGCCAGCGCTCAACGGCACGACACAAAATGACCTTCCGGAATTGTTTTCAACGTGGTTTGGGCACGGTTTCCCTGTCGCGATTCTTGACCTTTCAGCGATCCCTTCAGAGATCATGCAGACGATTTCCGGCTGCATTTTGAAGATTATCTATGACGCTCTTTATTGGGGCCAAAACACGCTTGTTGGAGGAAAGAAGCAGCCTTTGTTCATAGTCCTCGATGAAGCTCACGCCTACCTAAAGGCAGGTGAAGACTCAATTTCATCGCGAACCGTCCAGGTAATCGCGAAAGAGGGGCGGAAGTATGGTGTTGGCATGCTGCTGGTGACTCAGCGGCCATCGGAATTGGACGAGACTGTCCTAAGTCAGTGCGGCTCGATTATCGCTCTGAGGATGACGAACACCCGTGACAAAGGACATGTTTCCTCGGCCATGCAGGATGAACTACGCGAAATGGCAGACGTGCTCTCAAGCCTCCGAACTGGCGAAGCCATCGTAAGTGGTGAGGCAGTCCGCATTCCTTCCCGAGTGAAATTCTTCCAAGCGGATAATGCGGTGAAGAGTTCCGACCCAATCGCATCGAAGCTTTGGGCATGTCCCCAACCAGATGTAGCCATATACGAGACCAGCGTCCGCAACTGGAGAAACCAATCATTCAACTAAGGAGAACATATGCCAATGCCCGACATGCACCCCGTCAGTTCATCAAACATCGCAGCAATTGGCTACGATGCAGAAAATCAAGCTGTCTACGTTCAATTTTTGAACGGTTCGACATACGCCTACAAAGGCGTTCCAGAACACGAATTTGAGAACCTGCGGACGGCACCGTCCGTGGGTTCCTACCTCAATCGCAACTTCAAGAACGTTTACCCATACGAGCGTGCTTAATTTTGTATCCGCATTCTCAGATGAGCATCAATGAAACCATCGTCGAAGGCGCCGCATCGCAGCGCTCCACGCGGCTTGTCAGCAAGCCTACCGCCATCAGCCTGTTCGCTGGTGCGGGTGGTTGCTCGCTAGGGTTCCAGCAGGCGGGTTTTGATGTCCGGTTTGCCACGGACATCGACCGCGATGCAATCGAGTCTTATCGGCGCAACTTTGCCGGAACACCTTGTGAAGTGGCGGACGTTCGCGACCTTGGGCCGGATATGCTGCTGGACAAAGTCGGTCTCTGTTCTGGAGAACTCGACATTCTGCTAGGGGGGCCGCCATGTCAGGGATTTAGCAGCGCCGGGATGAAGTCGGGCGAGGACCCGCGCAATTCGCTGGTTCGTCACTATGTTCGGCTGCTCGAAGGCATCCGGCCCAAATGGTTTGTCATGGAAAATGTCGAGGGCTTGCTGACCAACGATGGCGGCCTGCATGTTCGCGATGCGGTGGAGGCTTTTCTCGGCGCGGGATACTCGGTCAATCTTGAGAAGGTTTATGCGCAGGGATACGGCGTGCCGCAGCGGCGCAAGCGGGTGCTCATCGTCGGGAATCGAATCGGGCATGACTTTGTTTTCCCCGAGGCTGTCACTTTGTTTTCGGGCAGCATCTTTCGAAAAGGTGAAATCACCTTCTCAACGGCGACGAGTGATCTGCCGCCTGCGACCACGGATGCAGGAAAACCGCTCGCGCACATCGGGCCGCCGCAAAATGAATTGCAGACTTATCTGCGGGGAGACGCGAAGACGGTCGCGGACCACTTTTCACCGACACTCTCGGAGATCCAATTGGAACGGGTGCGGGGGTTGTCGCAGGGCCAGACGATGAAGGACTTGCCTGAGCATTTGCAACACGAGTCGTTTCGCCGCCGG
>JANXLP010000203.1 GCA_025355125.1 Opitutaceae bacterium
GCTCGCGACGGCGGTGGCGATGGCGGCGGCGAGCACGGCCATCAGCCTAGGGGCGGGGCCGTGGGTGATCCTCGGGTTGATCCAGATCCACGCGTTCTGTTCGGCGCCGACCTGGAGCATCGCCTCGACGATCGTGTTCGCCCGCCTTCGAAACGCGCAAACTGAGTTCGGTCCGATTCGCGCGATGGCGACGCTCGGCTGGATCGGTGGTTGCCTGGCGGTGAGTGCGCTGGGGGCGGATAGCTCGACGCTGGCCGGTTACGGTGGCGCGGTGGCGTGGCTGGCGGTGAGCGGGTTCACGTTTTGGCTGCCGGTGTCGGCAACCCCCAGGGCGGCGGTGGGGCTCACCTGGACGCAACGGTTCGGTTACGACGCGCTCACGCTCTTGAAAAACCGCGACCACCGCGTGGTATTTTTGACGGCGGCGCTCTTCACGATACCGCTGGCGGCGTTCTACCCCTACAGCCCCTCGCATCTGCGGGGGCTGGGCCTCGTGCATACCTCGGCCTGGATGAGCCTCGGCCAGGTCACCGAGATCGCGGCGATGCTGGCGCTCGGCGCCCTGCTGCTGCGGTGGCGGTTAAAATGGATTCTGGCCTGTGGGCTGGCGATCGGAGTGGTGCGCTATCTCCTGGCCGCCACCGACACGGCCGGGGGCCTGATCGCGGCGATCACGCTGCACGGGGCCTCGTTCACGCTGGTGACGATCACGGCGCAAATCTACCTCGACCAGCGGGTCGATCCCGCATGGCGGGGGCGGGCGCAGGCGTTGATGGCGCTCTTGAACAGCGGCGTCGGCAACATCGTCGGTTATCTTGGGGCCGGCGGTTGGTTCGCGGTATGCGCCGCCGACGGGCATACGCGCTGGCCGCTGTTCTGGGGTGGGCTCTCGGCTGCGATGGGCGCGGTGCTGGTCTTCTTCCTGATAATGTATCGAGGGCGTGGGGCCGTGAATCGGGCGTGACCCGGGCCGAAGGATTTCCAATGAGACGGCTCCGGGAATGCTTTGGCCGGACGTAGTCCCGTGGTTGCGCGTGCGTTTACTGCACACAAAAAAGCCGGGCTCGAAATGAGCCCGGCCAAGAAGAGGGAACTTCGCGGGGAATCGCTTCAGTAGCCGTCGCGCTGCTGGCTCTTGCCGACTTCTTTTTGGACCTTGCCGACGAGCTCCTGGGCCTTGCCCTTGGCTTGGAGGAGCTTTTTCCCGAGGACTTTGCCGGCGATCTGCTTGGCCTCGCCTTTGACGATGTTGGCTGTGCCTGCGGCTTGATTGCGGGTGCTTGCTTTCATGGGATGATTTTTGGGATTTGAATTATTTTGAGTTGAGTTACGCAACGACCGACCGGACGAAGCGCCGGCGGTTCCGCAGCCGTTTGGAGTCGGGGCGGGGAAATTTAGGAGCGATAAAGCCGGGGTTTACGGCGTCTTGGCGGAGTAGCCGTGCCAGATCCACTCAAGGGCTTGCGGGAGAGTTTGAGCCTTCACGTTGCGGTCGGTGTGGCCGGCGTTCACGCAGAAGAGATATTGGTAGTGATAGCCCTTGGCCTTGAGCACGGTGGCCATGCGGTTGTTGGCCTCGACCCAGTCGTGCATGCCGTCGCGCGCGTTGTAGTTGTCGCGGTCGCCGACCTGCATCCAGAGGCGGATGGGTTTGCGCGAGCTGTTGGGAATAATGGTCTCGTGATAACCCCACGCTCCATGGGGAGTCTCGGTGTTTACCGGTGATTGCTGGTTCACGTAGGTGCCGGAGTAGCTGATCACGCGGCGGTAGAGCTCCGGGTGAAACCACGCCATCGTGAAGGCCGCCGCGGCGCCGGAGCTGCCGCCCATCGTGGCGCGGCCTTCCGGGTCGCTCGTGATTTTTACGCCGTAGTTTTTCTCCACGAGCGGGAGCACTTCGGCTTCGACGAACTTCGCGTAACGGCCGGAGACGGTGTCGTATTCGAGGCCGCGCTCGCTGCCGAGCGAATCACCGCCGCCGTTCTGAATCATCACGGCCACCATCGCGGGCACGCGGTGTTGCGCGATCAAGTTGTCGAGCACGGTGGGGAGGGCGCCATCGGGCCCATCGGCCGTGACGATGACGGGGATGGGTGTGCCCGCGACGTAACCGGCCGGCACGTAAACGGTGACGGTGCGCGTGTAAGGTTTCTGGTAGGTTTTGATCGCCGCCGGCTCGGCCGGGACGATGGGCGCGGAGCCGTCGGGCGGGACTTTGGTGATGCCGGGATAAAATTTACTGTCCTCTGAGTTCATCGTGAACTTCTGCACGGAGCCTTTGGCCACGCCTTCGACCGTGGTCAGCTCGGGTGCGCGCACGTAGTCGGGCCCGATCAGGAAATCGCCGTCCACGTCGATCGGCGGATTCATGCCGGGCGCGCCGCGCATGATCGCCTCTTCGCCGGGCTTGGCGCCGACGGGCGTGAGCGTGGGTGTGCCGGGCGCAGTGGGGGAACGCGTGGGCGCGGGCGGGCGTTGCTTCGCGACGGCCGCGGCGGTGGAGGCCGGAGCGGCGGCAGGCGCGGCTTCAGCGCCGAGCAGGTGACTCGTAAAAGCGAGCGCAGTGGCGCAGAGGAGCAGGCGGACGGAAGCGGGTGAGGGCGTGGGGTTCATGGGGTAAATGGGGATGGCGTGTGCTGCTCCTCTCGCAGCGGCAGAAGGGCGGGTCGGAGAGCGCGCCCTACTTTTGTGAGGGGGCCGCGCCGGTGGTGCGCACGGTCGGGTAGGTGATGCCGAGCTGGTCGAGGTAGGTGTCGTAACGGGCGGCATCGAAGTAGAACGCTTTCATCGGTTCGCGATACTCGGCCATGATCTTTTTGTTGAGCCACACGGCGGGTTTATCTTCCGGCGCGACGAGCGGCTCGTATTTGCGCTCCTTGGTCTGCTCCTCGTTGAAATACTTCCACGCTTTGTCGATCAGGGCGGGTTGCGTGAAGAGATCGACCAGCGTGAGCGCGAGCACCTTGGCGCCGGCGGTCGTGCCTTTGTGCGCGATGGGCGTGGCCATGGCGATGGCGTTGGCCCAGTTGTGGCCGGGGAGATTGGGGATGTTGGCGGGATAGTTGAGGACGATGGTGGGGACGTTCCATGAGACGTCGCCGATGTCATCGGAGCCGCCGACGCGCTCGGTCGCGGGGCCTTGCAGGGGTTTGATGGCGAGCGAGAGCCCGGTCATCGGCGCCTTGATTTCGCCCTGAATGGCCTTGGCAAGTTTTTGGTCGGCCTCGCTCCACGCGGGCAGGCCCACGCTCTGGATGTTGGCGTAGGTGGCCTCGGCGATGGGGCGGTTGAAGTGGCCCGGCCAGGCGGAGCCGAGGACGCGGGAGGTTACGGTGGTGTTGGTCATCATCGCCGCGGCCTGCGCCATGGTGTCGCCCATGGCGCGCAGTTCCTTGATGTGCTCGTAGTCGAGTTCGCGGAAATAATACCAGACGCTCGCGTTGGCCGGCACGACGTTGGGTTGGTCGCCGCCGTTGGTGATGACGTAGTGGGAGCGTTGCTCGAGGCGGAGGTGCTCGCGGCGGAAGTTCCAGCCCACATCCATCAGTTCGACGGCGTCGAGCGCGCTGCGGCCGCGCCAAGGCTGTTGGCCGGCGTGGGCGGTC
The DNA here is from genome assembly GCA_025355125.1 of Opitutaceae bacterium. GTDB lineage: Bacteria > Verrucomicrobiota > Verrucomicrobiia > Opitutales > Opitutaceae > Tous-C4FEB. The sequence goes on from JANXLP010000203.1 coordinate 3,606, forward strand.
TCGCCGCGGAACGTGTATTCGACGGAGACCAGGCCGGTCATCGCGCCGGGGCCCCAGGCTACGCCGAGATTATTGCCAACATGGGTGAAGAGCGCGACGTCTACGTCTTTGAAGAAACCCGCGCGCACGAGGTAGGCTTTGCCGCCGAGTTGCTCTTCCGCGACGCCCGGCCAGAGCTTGATCGTGCCGGGAATTTTTTTCTGCTCCATGAGCTTTTTCAGTGCGAGCGCGGCCGTGATGTTCAACGGCTGACCGGAGTTGTGGCCTTCACCGTGACCGGGCGCGCCCTCGATGATCGGATCGTGATAGGCGACGCCGGGCTTCTGCGATGCCTGCGGGATGCAGTCGATATCCGAGCCGAGCGCGATGACGGGCTTGCCCGAGCCCCACGTCGCCATCCACGCGGTCGGCATACCGGCGATGCCGCGCTCGATTTTGAACCCTTCTTTCTCGAGGACGGTGGTGAGATATTTGGAGGTCTCGATTTCCTGGAAGCCGAGTTCGCCGAAGCTGAACAGCGTATCGATCATCACCTGCGTCGGTTTCTTCATGGCTTCGACGTCGGTCACGACTTGAGTTTTGTAGGTGATGACGTGATCGGCGGGCGTTTGCGCGTGGACGAACGTGGCCGCGCCCAACACGGCGAGGCCAAGGGCGGATTTTAACAGTTTCATGAGGGTAGGCGAAGCAGTGGGGTAGTTGGGCGGGCGGGTGCCCGAGGGAGGCCGACGTGGTCAAGCAAAGCAGGAGCGGTGCCGCGAGCACCCCTAAACTCGTCGCAATTGAGACGCCCCGTGGCGACCGTGGCGCTTGTCGTGGCGCTTGGGTTAAACCCGTTTCAATAACCCGGCACCTTGGCTTCGCGGAGCAGTTGCTCGCGGCGGGCGGGGCTGGCGATGTTGTGATCGATCCACGTTTTGGCGGCATCGGGATTGATCGGCGCCCAGCGGCGCACGAGTTCGTCGATCATATCGTCGCGCCGGTCGGGTGCGGGCAGGGAAGTGAGGTAGCTCGCGGCGTTCACCGGAGATTCGCGCAGGGCTTCGTTAAATTTTCGGCGCAACCCGTCGTCGCGCCCGACGCCAAGTGTTGGCGCGCTCGTGTCGCCACTCGGTCCGCCGCCGCCACGGGAGCGGAGCCCCGTCGAAGAGCTGCTGCGCGCGACGCGCGCGCCGGCACCGCCGAGGCCGGTCTCGATGCCGGCGAGCGCGGCCTCGCGGGAGGCGCCCTCGGGAAGTTGCTGCGCCCAGCGCCAGGCCTGGTCGGCGTCGCGTGCCACCCACGTCTGGCCGATGGCGCCGATCAGGACCCTGCGGTCACGGCCTTCGGGCAATGTGGCCAGCAGCTCCACGGCGCGCGGCGGATCGGATTGCGCGAGGGCGAAGCCGATACTCGTGGTCATGCGGTCTTTTTCTGCGCCCGGCGCCAGTGCGCGCAGCCACGCGAGCGCAGCCGGAGCGTCGTGGCGCGCCCAAGCGGCGGCGGCGTAGCCCAGCATTTCATCACGCGCGGGCGAGGCGGGCAACGCGCGCAGGCGTGCCAGCGCCGGCTGGGGCGCGGGTGCGAGCGCGCGCTCCGCCGTCGCCTGCCGTGCGCCCGACTGCATCGATGGTGCCGATACGGCAAGGGCCCAGGCGATGGCGGCGTCGGGATCGCGGTCCACCTGCGCCTGCGCGATGATTTCTATCGCCGTGGCCTGCATCGATCCGACGGGCAACCCTTCCGCCACGCGGTTCGCTCTGGGGAAATCCTGTTGCGCGAGCGGGGCCACCAGTGCGCGCACCACGCCGATCCGCACATCCGGCGGCAGCGCTTCAAGCACGCGCACCATCGCCGCGAGATCATCCTGCGATGCGGCGGCGGCTGCCTGGGCGAGTCCCGCGTCCGCTGAGATTGCCGCCACGGGCGTGGGTGGCGTGGTGCCCATCGTCGGCATACGTGGCGGACGCGCCGGGCCCGTGTCGCCCGCACAACCACCGCTGAGGCTGACGACCGCGATCAGGCCGGCGGTTGCGTAAAGTTCCGCAACGGCCGAGCCGATGCGTTTGCTGACTCGGTGGGGAATGAGCCTGCGCATGTTGGAACGAATGCGTCAAAACTCGGGGCGCAAGCGAGTCTTTGTCGGAATTGTTTACGTGGGCGCACGCATTCTTGTCGGTGGTAATTCACGGGCAGCTCTCGGTCCGCTTGAAACGCTGTAAAGAGGCGGATCGGGTGGGAATCGTTTGGCTCGGGATGACGATGTGTCCCGAGCGCATCTCCATTTTTCAAACTCAAGAACGCAGTGAGACTATGTAGGAATCCTTGGTCGAAAACAGGGAATTTTCCGGTTTGAATGTTCTTATGCATCATAGGGTAACGGAGTGAGCATCAGAATATCGGATGCTTTAATTTTCAGGTTCTTTCACGTTGACTATGGTCGTGTGTGACGCGGTTGCTCTGCACTGATGACCCACCCCAATCGTCGGAATTCGCGCGTTCGTAAATCTGCGGCCGTATGGCTCGCGTTAACTGCCTCCGCTTTCAGTGCGGCTCAAACCACTTCCGGTTCCGCAGCCAGCGCGGATGCGGATTCAACCATCAAGATGAACGCCTTTGGCGTCTCGACCCAAAAGGACTACGGCTATCGCAAGATGAGCAGTGTGACCTCGTCCCGCTCTGGCGAGGAGATCTCCAAGATGCCCCAGGCCATCGAGGTGATTTCCGGCGAGCTGCTGCAAGACTTCTTGGCGAATAACGGTAACAACGCGTTCCGCTATTCTTCCAGTGTCTCCGCAAAAGAAAACGTCGTTGGGCAGGCGGACATGTTCAACCTGCGCGGATTTGCGCTGCCGCGTTACTACAACGGTGTCGCGCTCGCCAATGCGGCCAGCCTCGTGCCGATTAATATCTGGGACAACATCGACCGCATCGAAGTGGTGAAGGGCCCCGTCGGTCTCTATTACGCCAATACCACGCCCAATGGCGTCGCTAATTACATCACGAAGAAACCGCAGTTCAAGCGGGCCACGACGTTCGACCTCACCTACGGCTCGTATGATTTCCAGAAGGTCGTCATCGATCATCAGGACCTGCTCGGCAAATACGCCGCATTTCGCCTGATCGCCTCGGCCGGCGAGCGCGGCTCGGGCTACCACGACGGCTCGTCGTCGCGCTACACGTTTATCTCGCCCTCGGTAATCATCCGCCCATTCAAGGGGCTCGAGATCACGGCGGAGATGGATTATCTGAGCGAGCATAACGGCTACCAGGGCGGTGCCAACGCCTGGAATTTTTCCTTCAATCCCCAGTGGCAACAGGATCTAAAAAATCCGAGCGCGCAGATCGTCCAGTATTTTCAAACCCGCTTCGGCCTGTCCACCGTCGCTGCCGCGCAGGCGATGATCCAATCACGCTGGTCGCCACCCAACTCCGCCGCAGGTCCCGCCCTCGCGACGTGGAGCGCCGATACGCTGGCGATGACCGGCAAGGCCCCGTTCCTCTACACGACGCAGGATATCAACTGGTCGATCTACTCGCCGCGCGGCGACAAGATGGCCCCGCAGAGCAAGCAGTCCACGTATGGCGGCAACACCCCCACCTACGAGGTCTCCATCACGGAGACCCCGTTTGAAAATCTCTCCTTCCGCTATCACTGGGTGCATGCGGAAACGCGGCAGCAGTTCGTGCGTCAAATCATCCAGCCCAACACGAACGGCTTTCGCGCCGACGGTCGTGTGAACTCGCTCGATGTCGCCAATCTTGCCCTGCAAGGGTTCGATAATTTCGGGCGTCGCGCCATTAACGATACCCAGCAGCTCGATCTCCATTTCAAAAAGGAGCTCTGGTCCATCAAGCATCAGTTCGGCCTTGGTTATGAGGCCCTCCGCACCATGGGGGTGAACACGGTTGTGCCGCTCGATTTCACCAAGGCCGGCACGGTCACGACTCCTGGTGGTGCGGTGCGGACCGGGGTGCAGATCTATCAAAATTATGATCCCTTCGCCGCAGGCGACGTCCCCGGAATTTATGCCCTTCAATCCGGCCCCGCCGTCATCAACGGCCGCGCCAGCCTCTCGAAGAATCATCAATACTACGGCAGCTATCGCGCCTCGCTTTTGGAGGACCGCGTGAACCTCCTCTTCGGCGTGAACCGCTACTTCGTCGAGGCGAGCGGCCCCCTCAACTCCCCGGTGGGCAAACACAACACGACCTACACCTACGGCGCCATCGGCCAGGTCGTGAAAGGCCTCTCGGTCTTCGCCTCGAAGAGCGGCTCGGTGCAGTTCACGAACCAGCAGAGCTCCGTCGGCGTCGGCGTCTTGCCGAGCGACAATGCCCGCACCCTCAACTCCGAGCAGGATAAGGGCCACGAGATCGGCCTCAAATCCACGTGGAATGACGACATGGTCACCGGCACCGTTTCCTACTACAACAACCAGCGCGACGGCGTGGTGTCGGGCGACGTGTTGAAGACCCTCACCGATCCCCGCAACACCGCCGGCACCTTTGTGCAGCACTTCGTCAACGGTGGTCTGTATCGTTCGCGCGGTATCGATACCGATCTCACTTGGACGCCCAACCGGAAACTCCAGATGATCTTCAACTACAACCACTCGCTGGAAGCCAATATCGTGTCCGACCCGTCGGTAAATCCCCTCACGCCGGGCTCCCTCGATTTCCAGAAGAAGTTTCAGCGGCCGCTGTCCCAGTCCCCGAAGAATCGCTTCAACCTGGTCGGTAAATACAACTTTACCGAGGGCGTGCTGAAGAATGTGAGCGTCGGCGCGGCTGTGCGTTACAACGCGACCTACTCGATCACGAACGGCACGACGTCCGATCTGTGGGTGCCCGAGCAGACGATGTTGGACGCCTTCGCCAACTACCGTCTGAAGAGCTTCAGCATCCCGATGGATCTGAAGATCAATGTGACTAATATCACCAACGTGCGCGACGACTACACGTTTGGCGACGGCATCACGGCTTACGCCTCGGTGGGCCTCCGCTTCTAAACTCAACGTGGGTTTCTGAGTCTTCCGGCCCGGCGATGAATTTCGCCCGGGCCGTTTTTTTTGGAAAAGATGCGACAATCGCCGGCTGGGAAAAAATATCGGCGCAACCTACAATATTCCCGGCTCTGTTTCGTCTGAACGGGTGTAATGGACTCCGTCCGACCGCTTCCGACCTTAATGAGCACCGAGCAAAACCGACGCATTTCCCAAGTCGTAAACGACGCGGGCAAGCGCCTGCTGCGGTTCATTCGGGCGCGCGTGCGGAACGATGCCGATGCGGAAGACGTGTTGCAGGACGTCTGGCAGCAACTCGCAACCACGCTCGACACGGGCCCGGTCGAGCAGGTGAGCGCGTGGCTCTACACCGTCGCCCGTAACCGCATCATCGACCGCTCGCGCAAGCCGCAGATGGCGTCGCTCGATGCGCTCGTGGGCGACGCGGATGCGGAAGCGGGCTTCGATTTCGCCGACTTCTTTCTGCGCGACGACAACACGCCGCGCACGGAACATCTGCGCCGCCTTTTCTGG
>JANXLP010000242.1 GCA_025355125.1 Opitutaceae bacterium
GTGGCATGGGCGTCCCGCCCATGTTCCGAACCCACGGGCGGGACGCCCGTGCCACTTTCGATCCGCCGCAGGCAACCCTACCTTTTTAGACGCCCTCTTACTCTTTCTTCCCCCTCCTCCCCGTCCAACCCCACTTCCCGAATCAATCACCTTATCCAACCGCGCCTAGATTATCACCGATCATATCCGCGCTCATCCGTGAAATCCGCGGCCAAAAAATCCCACCTCCGTCTCGCCATCTCTCCCCTCTTCCTCACCCCATGAAATCCCGCCTCCTCCCCATCTTCCTCGCCCTCGTCTCCTTCCTCGCACCGCTCACCCGCGCCGCCGACACCACCAAGCCAGCCGCTTCCGCCAAGCCCATCCGCGCCCTCCTCATCACCGGCGGCTGCTGCCACGACTACGACTTCCAAGCCAAGGCCCTCACCGAAGGCCTCAAAAAATTCGGCGACATCACCTGGACCATCGTCAACGAGGGCGGCAAGACCACCCGTGGCGAAATCAAACTCTACGACAACCCCGACTGGGCCAAACCCTACGACGTCGTCGTCCACAACGAGTGCTTCGCCGACACCGACAACCTTGCCTACATCTCCAAGATCGTCGCCGCCCACCGCGCCGGCACGCCCGCCGTCGTCATCCACTGCGCGATGCACACCTACCGCGCGCTGAAGGAAGACACCTGGCGCGAATTCCTCGGAGTTACTAGCCGCCGCCACGACCACCAGAGCAACTATCCCGTCCGTCCCGTGCTCGCCGACCACCCCGCGCTCAAAGATTTCCCCGCGCCCGCATGGACCACGCCCATGGACGAACTCTACGTCATCGAAAAACTCTGGCCCACCGCCAAAGCCCTCGCCGTCGCCAAGAGCGAAAAAGACGGCAACGACTACGCCTGCATCTGGACCAACAGCTACCACGGCACCCGCGTCTTCGGCACCACCTTCGGCCACAGCAACGCCACCTGGTCCGACCCCGCCTTCATCACCCTCCTCGCCCACGGCCTCCACTGGGCGGCGGGCCGGTAATTCCGCGTAGGGCGTCCGTCTTGCGGACGCCGTTTTGCTTACGCCCACTCCACTTCCGAATCCAACATTCCCGCGTCAACAAGCCGATAGGTAGATACTGAAATCTAGAAAATGATCACTGAGATATTAGACCTAACTGGTAAAATCGCACCGGGAGTTATCGCCGCTTTGGTTGCGAGTTGGGTCACTGTTCGCCTTGCACTCGGACGGTTCAAGAAGGAAGCGCTCTGGCAGCGAAAGCTCGATGCCTACACACGCATCCTCGACGCTCTGCATGTCTGCAGACTACGGTCCGAACAATTAGAACGCGAACTGAGCGAGGGCTCGAAGCTTTCTTCCGAGCAACAAAAAGACATGGATCAGAAATATTCTTCAGCTCGGTCCGAGCTCCAACGCGTGATCGACTCAGGTTCGCTTATACTGCCGTCGAAGGCCACCGCTCTTTTCGCGGAGGTCATGAGGCCTAGATACATCGACTGGCAAGAAATGCCTCCGCATGAGTTTTGGGAATCTGAAGAGTATCAGATGAAGAAGGCCCTCGAATCATTAACCACAGTCGGTAGAGCCGACTTAAAGGGATAAGTCGAAAAGCGACCGCGTCGGACGCTGAAAGAAGCGCCAAAACGGGTCAGGTTTTAACTTTTAATATTTCTCGGGATTCCAAAACGGATCAGGTCTGAACTCGTCCCGCAGGCCTACCGTGTCGCCGCCGCCTTCTTCGCCAGATACTTCACGCCGGGCAGGCCCTTGAAATGCTCGTCCTGTGTCCAAAGCGTGGCGCCGTGTCGCAAAGCCGTCGCATAGATCAGGCTGTCTGCCAGGGGTAACGGGTAGCGCGCTGCGTCCAACGCCAAGGCTGAATCCAGTTCGATCACCCGCCCGCTCTGCATCATGCTGGCCACTTGGAGCGCTTCGTTTTCACCGCGCTCGCGGAGCACTTTTTTAAAAACCTCGTAGATCGTAATCACCGGCACGAGCAAGTGCTCGGCATCCTCGATCGCCGGCGCGAAGAACGCCGCACTCTTGCTGTCCGCGAGGTATTCCAACCACCCGGAGGAGTCCACGATGTGAGCCTCGCTCACAGGCGATCAGGCTCCCGCACGATGCTGGTGTCCATCCCTCGCAAAAATCCACGCATCTGCTTCATGGTGCGCACGGGAATAAATTCCACCCGGTCGGCGTAAGGAATAACGCGCAATTTTTCCCCACCCGTCAGCCCCAGCGCCTCGCGCACGGCCTGCGGAATCACGACCTGAAATTTGGGTGAAAGGGTGACGGTTTCCATATCGATCACCAAAATGTAGCTCGACTACTTGATCGATGCAAGCTTCCCGCTACCTCAGTCGCGAGCGCATCAAAATCTCCCGCGCCAGCCCTCTGTCATGCGTAAGGCGTGAGCTACCTATCTCTTCAGGTCAGCTCCTCCGCCGCTGACGGCCTTCGAGCCACAGATAACCC
>JANXLP010000260.1 GCA_025355125.1 Opitutaceae bacterium
CGCCGAGGTTCATCCCCGCGCGCACGTCGTCACGTTCGCCCCAGCCGGTCAGAAAAATAAACGGCACCAGCGCCGTGCGCGGCTCGCTGCGCAGCGTTTCCAACACCCGGTGGCCGTTCATCTCCGGCATTGTGATGTCGCACACGATGAGATCAGGCACGCTCTTACGCGCCCGCTCCACACCTTCGCGACCATTGCGCGCCTCGCCCACCTCGTAGCCTTCCAGCCGCAGCAATTCCGCGGTCTGCGCCCGCAGTTTCGCTTCGTCGTCGATGACCAGAATTCGTTTCACGGCGCGAGAACGTGCGCGGCGCCCCGCGCGAAGTAAAGCCGCCGCATGGGCCACCCGGCCCACCCCGGCCGGCCCATACCGCTCCACGCGCATTCGTGGCATGATGATCCCATCAACTCACCGCATCAACCGAACCCACCTTCCCTTCCTGTTATGAAAACACTGCCCGCCCTCATCCTCGCCGCCTTCACCGCCTGCATCTTCGCGCCTTTCAGCGCCGAGGTCGCCATCTCACTGCTCACCGTGGTGACCCTCCTCGCCCTCTTCGTCGGCGACTACCGCCGCCGCCCCGCCACGCCGCTCACGACCGCGGCCCTCAAGAAGGCCCGGCGCCTCCCCCTCGCCGCCTGAGCACGCTCCTTCCTCTCAGCCCTCAACTCTCAACTCTCAACTTCTGACAACCCCCATGAATCCCCGTGAAATCTCCCTCGTTCAGGACTCTTTCCGTGCCGTTGCCCCCATCGCCGATCAGGCCGCGGCACTTTTTTACGCCCGTCTCTTTGAACTCGATCCCACTCTCCGCGCGCTCTTCCACGGCGACATGCGGGAGCAGGGTCGCAAGCTCATGGCCATCCTCGGCGTCGCCGTGGGGAGCCTCGGGAAACTCGACCAGATTCTCCCGGCGGTCCGCCAGCTCGGCGTCCGCCACGCCGGCTACGGCGTCCACGACGGTCACTACGCCACCGTCGGCGCCGCGCTCCTCTGGACTCTCGAAAAAGGTCTCGGCTCCGCCTTCACCGCGGAGGTCCGCGCCGCCTGGACCACCGTCTATTCCGCTCTCGCCAGCACCATGCTCGACGCCGCCCATGAATCCAAAACCCAAGCAGCCTGAATCCCCCTCCATGCACTCCCAACTCTCGACCTACACTCTCCCTGAATGGGCTGCCGTCGTCGGTCTCGCCCTCGTGATCGTCGGCCTCGTCGTCGGCACCTACCTCACGTGAACCGTCTCCCTCCCGCCCGTAGTCCGCTTCCCGCTCTGATGAAAATATCCCTGCGCTCCGCCTCCGCCCAATACCTGTTCGCGTTCCTCCTCGGCGTCACCATCGCCGCCACGTTCGCCAGCGCCTCCCGCGCCTCGACCACTTCCGGCGCCTCCACGCCCACCTCACCGCCCGATGCCCTCGTCACCCGCGGCCGCTACCTCGTGGAAAAAGTCGGCATGTGCGCCGACTGCCATTCCCCGCGCAACGAGAAGGGCGGCTTCATCCACGAACGCTGGCTCTCCGGTTCACCGCTTGGTTTCGCTCCCACCGTGCCGATGCCGTGGATACCCTTCGCCCCGCCCATCGCCGGCCTGCCCACGATGACCGACGCCCAGGCGATCTCGTTTCTCCAAGACGGCAAACGCCCCGACGGCTCCACGCCGCTCCCACCCATGCCCGCGTTCCGCTTCAACGCCGAAGACGCCCGCGCCGTCACCGCCTACCTGAAATCGCTCAAGTCCTGAGCCCGCCCCGCACCCGCCGCTCCTCACCGCCCCGTAGCCGCGAGCGTGAGCGAGTGGTCCGACCTCAGCCTTCCGCCTTCCGCCTTCCGACCTCCGACTCTCAGCTCTCAGCCCTAAGCTCTCAGCTCTCAGCTTTCCCCTCCTTCACGCGCCGCCGCCGGAACGCACCATTGCGCCCGACGGCGGCTTGCGTCTTTCTCCGCTCAAAATTTCCCCACGGATGCCCGACGCCACCCCGCCACCCCTCGACTCCGCCGCTCTCCAAGCCCGGCTCGCCGGCATCCTTGAAGCCGCGCTCGATTGCATCGTCACGGTGGACCACACCGGCCGCTTCCTCGATTTCAACCCCGCCGCCGAGCGCACCTTCGGCTACACCCGCGCCGCCGTTCTCGGCCGCGAGATGACCGATCTCATCGTCCCGCCGCAACACCGCGACCACCACCGCTCCGGCATGGCCCGCGTCTTTGCCGGCGGCACCCCGAAAATGCTCGGCCGCCGCATCGAGATCACCGCCATGCGCGCCGATGGCTCCGAGTTCCCCGTCGAGCTCGCCATCACCCAGCTCGCCGGCGAGGGCCCGCCGCTCTTCACCGCGCATCTCCGCGACATCACCGAGCGCAAACACACCGAGGTCGAACTCCTCGCCCTCAAAACCGACCTCGAGCAACGCATCGCCGAGCGCACCGCCGCCCTCGCCCGCACCACCGCCGCCCTCGAAGCCAGCGCCGTCAGCCAGCGCGAATCACAGACCTCCTTCGAGCGCAGCTTTCACTCGAGCCCTGCGATCATGTCCATCTCGCGCGTGGCCGACGGCCGGTTTATCGAGGTCAACCCCGCCTTCCTCCGCACCTCCGGCCTCCCGCGCGAAGCCGTGATCGGCCGCACCGCCCTCGACCTCGGCCTCTGGACCCACCTCGCCGAACGCGATGAATTCTTCCGCCGCATCCGCTCCGATCGGCTCGTTCGCGACTTCACCGCCGATTTCCACCAAGCCTCCGGCGAGCCTTTCGCCCTCCTCCTCAACGCCGACCTCATCGAGGTCGGTGGCCAGCCCTGCATCCTTTCCGTCGGCATCGACGTGACCGAACGTCGTCGCCGCGACCTCGTGCAGACGGGTATCTACGAGATCTCCCGCGCCGTGCTCAGCGGCGCCGATCTGCCCACCCTCCTCGGCCAGGTCCACGGCATCATCGGCCGGCTCATGCCCGCCAAGAATTTCTACGTCGCCCTCATCAACGCCGACCGCTCCGTCATCTCGTTCCCTTACTTCGTGGACGAGCAGATGCCGCCCATCGCGCCCCGCCCACCTCGCAACGGCATCACCGAATACATCATCGACACCGGCCGGCCCCTCCTTGCCGGCGATGCCGAGATCCTCGCCCTTCTCCACACCCGCCCCGGCCCCGTGCCCTCCGGCCACGAAACCGCCCAATGGCTCGGCGCCCCCCTCCTCATCGACGGCCGCGGCATCGGCGCCCTCGTCGTCCAAGATTATCACAACCCCGCCGCCTACACCGAGGAGGACCAGCGCCTCCTCGTATTCGTTGCCGACCAAGCCGCCGCCGCCGTCCACCGCCAGCAGGTCGAGGCCGCGCAACGCGAGGCCCGCACCTACTTCGAGAAAAGTTTCCACTCCAGCCCCGCGCTCATGGTGATCAACCGCGTCTCCGACCGCGTCATCACCGAGGCCAACCCCGCCTTCCTCCGCGCCTGTGATTTCACCCGCGAGGAGGTCATCGGCCGCACCCCCGAAGAGATCGACCTCTGGGTCAACCCCGACCAACGCGACCGCTTTCTCCAAAGCCTGCGCGAACACGAAAACGTCCGCGACCTCGAGGCCGATTTCCACAGCAAATCCGGCGCGACCACCACCTTCCTCATCAACGCCGACGTGCTCGACCTCGGCGGCACCCCCAGCGTTCTCAGCGTCGGCATCGACATCAGTGACCGCCGCCGCCGCGACCGCGTGCAGGCCGCCACCTACGCCATCTCCCAGGCCGCCCTCGCCGGCGGCGATCTCCCCGCCCTCTTCGCCGAGCTCCACCGCATCATCGACGGCCTCCTCGGTGCGAAAAATTTCTACGTCGCCCTCCTCAACGCCGACCGCTCCCTCCTCTCGTTCCCCTACTTCGTGGACGAGTCCGCTGCGGCCCCCGCGCCGCGCCAGCCCGGCGCGGGCCTCACCGAATACGTCATCAACACCGCCCGCCCGCTCCGCACCACGGCCGACGGGCTCACCGTCATCCTTCGCGGCGACAGTCGTTACCGCCCCACCGGCAAACCCTCCGCCCTCTGGCTCGGCGCCCCGCTCATGATCGACGGCCGCGCCATCGGCGTCATCACCGTCCAAGATTATCACAACCCCGCCGCCTACTCCGAGGCCGATCTGCAGCTCTTGATGTTCGTCGCCGATCAGGCCGCCATCGCCGTCCACCGCCGACAGGTCGAAGCCACCCAGCG
>JANXLP010000287.1 GCA_025355125.1 Opitutaceae bacterium
CAGGTCTCGCGGGCCTTGAGGCGTTTGGCCGCCGCGCACCAGAGGATCACGGCCACCCACTGGCCGTCGCACTCGGCGATCTGCCAGCCGCGGTCCCCGGCCACTTGCGCCTCCGGCAGGTAATGATGCGCCGCGAGCTCCCGCTCGCAGCGCGCGGTTTCGTCGGCTCGCGCGCCGCGTAGTTGCACGCGCCCGAGGTTCAGGTAGGTAGAGGCGGCTGACATGCCACGGTCCACCCTGCACGGCAGCGCTCAGTTAGCCATTAAATATTGCCGGCCTTGCCCGAAAACACTTTAGCGGGCTTCAGCGGAATACCGTGCTATCCGCATGGATGCGGTCAAAACTCCTGTCGTTTCCCGCCGCCCATTGCCACCCAACAAACGCATGGCTTTCCTTCGAACATAGAAGTTTGCGGCCCCACCATACTGTCTTCCGGTCGCATCGCCACGCTTGCCAGTCCACACTCACGCACCTAACTCACCCTTCCAAGCACGGCCCAACCCGTGTTTCTATTCGGCCACTAAATATCCACGCATGAGCGTCCCAGCCTTCGCGCCTCCCCCCGTTTACCTCATTACCCATGAGTTCTATCCGGTTCGCGGAGGTATCGCGACGTTCACCGAGGAGATCGCCAAAGCCACGGCAAGTCTCGGCTACAATATCGAGGTCTGGGCCCAGTCCGCCCCACCCCAACACGAAAAAGCCTGGCCGTTCCCCCTTCGTCGCCTCCCGTTGAAAGGCACCCACGATCTCTGGTGCCAGATCCAGCTCGCCCGTGAGCTCATCCGCGCCCGCCGCCGACTCCGTTACGCCACCGTCTATCTGCCCGAGCCCGGTCCGATGCTGACGATGATGCTACTTCAGTTTTTTCGGGCCTTCCGCCCCAAGCACCTCGTTCTCACCTTTCACGGCTCCGAAATCCTGAAATTCGCCGAAAGCCCCATCCGCCGCGCCCTCGCCGGCCGCCTGATCCGCCACGCCAGCCGCATCAGCACGCTCACCAACTATACCCAGGAACTCCTCGTCACCCATTTCCCCGAGGCTGCCGAAAAAATCGTTCTCACCCCCGGCGCCCTCCGCTCCGATTTCGTCGTCGTCCCGCCCAAGTCCGCCACGCCGAAAAACAAAATCGTCGTCCTCACCGTCGGCCGGATTCACCCGCGCAAGGGCCAACTCCTCACCCTTCAAGCCCTCCAGCTCCTCCCCGCCGCCGACCGCGCCCGCATCGAGTATTGGATCGTCGGCGGTCAGAGCAAAGGCCGCTACGAACAAACCATTCGCGCCGCCGCTACGGCCACCCCCGACCTCGCGGTCCGTTTTCTGGGCAACATCCCCGACCCCGAACTCACCACGATTTACGACCGCGCCGACATCTTTGCGATGACCAGTATTAACCACGGCAGCAGCATCGAGGGCTTCGGCCTCGTTTACCTCGAAGCCGCCGCCCACGGCCTGCCCGTCGTCGCCCACGATGTCGGTGGCGTTTCCGAAGCCGTGCAGGACGGACTCACCGGCCTGCTCGTGCCCCCCCACCGCCCCGCCCAGCTCGCCGCCGCCTTCGAGAAACTCATCCACGATCCCTCTCTCCGCCACCGCCTCGGCACCGCCGGCCGCGAGTGGGCCAGACGCAATTGCTGGAAAGAATCCGCCGCCGCCCTCTTTCGTCCGATCGCACTCACCGCCGAGTCCATCCCTTTGTTTCCACCGCCCGCCCACCCATGATTCAATCCCGCTCCCAAGTCACGGTCCGCTACGCCGAGACCGACATGATGGGTATCGTTTACCACGCGAATTACCTCCCTTGGTTCGAAATTGGCCGCACCACCCTCCTCAAAGAACTCGGCCTCCCCTACCGCCAGCTAGAGACCGACGGCTACCGTCTGCCCGTCCTCGAAATTTCCGCCAAATACTCCCGCCCCGCGCTCTACGACGACGTCCTCACCATCGTCACCTATCTTCGGGAAAAACCCCTCCTGCGCATCCGCCTCGATTACGAAGTCTTCCGCGGCGACGAACTCCTCGCCACCGGCGAAAGCGTCCACGCGTTCATCGACCTTCAAGGCCGCCCCGTGCGCCCTCCCGCCACCGTCGTCGCCGTGATGGCCGCTGCGTTTAAGGACTAGCCGCTTCCGCCGCGTATTCCGCGAGCACGTCCTCGTCTGTTTCCGCCGCCCGCGCCTCATGTAGAAGCATGCTTGCACGCGCCTCCCCACCCAGTTTCCGCACCGCCCACACCGCGTGCGCCCGCACCAGCGCCAACTCATGCGTTGTGGCGAGCCCCACCAACAGCTCGATCAAGCCCACATCGCCCGAGTTCCCCGCCACGATACACGCATTCCTCAGCAGCCCGCCGAGCTTCACCCGCTTGATCGGCGTCTTCCGAAAAACTTCCGCAAACCGCGTCGGCGTCAGCGCCAAAATCTCCCGCACCGTCAGCCCCCCCAACTCCCGCCGCGCCACGAGCAACACCTCTCGTCCCGCCTGCGCGAACCGATTCCACGGACACACTTCCAGGCAAATATCGCACCCATAAATCCGATTGCCGATCCCCGCCCGCAGCTCCCGCGGAATGATCCCCTTGTTCTCGATCGTCTGATACGAAACACACCGCCGCGCGTCCACCACCCCCGGCGCCGCAAACGCCTGCGTCGGGCACGCATCAAGACACCGCGTGCATTTCCCGCACAACAACCCCACGTCCGCAAAATCACTCGCCTGCTTCCGCACGGGCGCATCCGCTACAAATTCCTGCCGCGTCAAAATCGTCGCCAAGAACAGCCAGTTCCCGTGCCGCCGCGAGATCAGCATCGCGTTCTTCCCGATAAATCCCAGCCCCGCCTTCGCCGCCCACCCGCGCTCCAACACCGGGCCCGTATCGACATAAGCACGATAGTCCTCCCGCGTCGCGCCATACAATTCCTCGATCACCTTTCCCGCCGCGATCAGCCCCACCTTCATCGTATCGTGATAATCCTCGTGCAACGCATACCGCGCCCACGTCGCCCGCCCCGCATTTTCCTCTCCGTCCCCTCGCCCCACGCCCCTCGCCCCTTTCACCTCATCAGCATAGCTGACGCCCAGCATTATAACCGACCGCGCCTCTCCCAACACCAGCTCCGGCTTCACGCGCTTCTCCGCCGTCCGTTCCATCCATTGCATGTCCGCGTGATGCCCCGCCGCGATCCATGCGTTCAGTTTATCACCGCTCAACTCCGCCAGCGTCGCGAACCGCACGTCGTCAAAACCGATCTCCGTCAGCCGCCGCCGCAACGCTTCCTGCCGCTCGCGCGCCGCAGCCTGTGTCGCCCCCATCTCCGCATCCATCGCAGGCATCGCGCTCACTTCGCCCCACCGCTCGTGGTCGCAGCCGCGATCGCGCGCCCCGCCGCACTCCGCGCAAACTCCCCCGACTCCCGCCGCCACACCCGCAACACATGCGCGATGATGTCGTTCATCGGCCGCCCATCCGTCAAAATCACGCTGCCCGAGCTCCGGTAAATCGGCTCACGTTCCGCAAAAAGTTTCCGAATCCGCGCCTCCGGATCTTCCACGTTGAGCAACGGTCGGTTCTTCTGCCGCGCCGTCCGCGCCAAAATCGTCTCCACCGATGCATGCAGGCACACCACGACGCCTTGCGTCTTCAGCCGCGCCAGCATTCCCGGCTGCACCACGAGCCCGCCGCCACACGCGATCACCGTCCGCACCGTCGGATGCCCGCCCTCAATGAATTCCCCCTCCATCACGCGAAACGCCGGCTCTCCCAGCTCCGCGAAAATCGCCGGGATTTCCTTTCCCTGCTTCCGCTCGATCTCATGGTCGCTGTCGAGACACGTGAATCCGACCCTCTGCGCCACAGCCCGCCCCACGGTGCTTTTGCCCGTGCCCATGAATCCCACCAAATAGAGATTAACGTCCTCCGCTTTCATTCGTTTCGCCCGCCAGCATTCGCCCGCCCCGCGCCTTGCCAACGTCGAAAAACGGCGCGGGCGGGCAGCCGAGATTCCGCCACCGCTTGCTCATTACTTCGCCGCCGCCGCTCGCCGTCCCAACCGCACCTGCAATTTTTCTTGGCTCGGATTTCGCGAACGCCGCGCACCGCTCGCACCCGCCACCGCTCGCGACAACGCCGCTCGTCGTCCGCGCGAGTTCATCCACTCCTCCCAAGTCCACAGGATCTCCGGTTCAGTTGGAGTTTTTGCTTTCACGATTCACCTCCTTTTTCAGCCGGCGCACTGCTGGTGCAATGCCATATTCTTTCCCCGCCGCGATCTGCTCCACCTTCGCCCAATCCGAGGGCACCTCCCCCGAAAGACACACCGCCGCCAATTGTTTGGCTGCTGTCCATGCCTCCTCATCGCGCGGCTCCCGCACCGTCGCCATAAAAGCCCGTTCCACCAGCAGCTCCTCTACCGGCATCAACGTCACCGCACCATACGGCCCCGCCAAAATCTGCCACGGCGCCACCCCCACCGTCTCCACTTCGCCGAGCAGATCGATCGTGACCTCGCCCAGCACGTCCAGCAGCCACTGCCGCCGCGTGCCCACCGACTGCGCCCCCACCGAGGCCATTACCTCCGCCTCAACCTTGGCCGGCAACGGCCGCGTGCCCTGCGCCCGACACAGATTCAAATCGCGCGTGAGATAATCCCCTTCCGTGTAAAACTCGATCGCACTGCCGCCCACCACGACCATCTCCCAACCCGCTACGCGAAATGCCGCCAGCATGAGACTCGCCGCCCGCAGATTTTTTTCCGTCTGCGATGGCGCCCTGCGGATTTCCTCCAGCGCGACGGGAATGTTGATGCTCTTCACGTCCCGGCGAACGTGCCACCCCATCGTTTCAACGCCACGGAAAAAATCGTCGCCCTCCGCCGCCCCACTCCCGACACTTTTTCCTATGTCCGCCCGCCACGATACTACGTTCGCCAGCGACAACACCGCCGGCATCTGCCCCGAGGCCCTCGCCGCCCTCAACGCCGCCAACGCCGACTCCGTCCCCTCCTACGGCGACGATCCCACCACCGCCCGCGCGCAGCAGCTCTTCCAGGAAATCTTCGAGACCGACTGCGAAACCTTCTTCGTCTTCAACGGCACCGCCGCCAACTCCCTCGCCCTCTCCGCCCTTTGCCACCGCCACCAAAGCATCCTCTGCCACGAGATCGCCCACATCGACACCGACGAATGCGGCGCTCCTGAATTCTTCACCAGCGGCAGCAAACTCCTCCCCCTCCCCGGCCCCCTCGGCAAACTCACTCCCGCCACCGTCGCCGCCGCCCTCACCCGCGGCGACGGCG
>JANXLP010000288.1 GCA_025355125.1 Opitutaceae bacterium
GGCTCGCGCGCCGCGCAGTTGCACGCTCGCGAGGTTCAGGTAGGTAGATGGGGCTGACATGCCACGGTCCACCCTGCACGGCAGCGCTCAGTTAGCCATTAAATATTGCCGGCCTTGCCCGAAAACACTTTAGCGGGCTTCAGCGGAATACCGTGCTACTCGGAGGGCCATTCGGAGGGGGGGCTTGACGACTTTGGTATGGTTCGCGTTCGACAGGCTCGCACCTCCCGTGCTGGCTGTTCGACCCGCTCATGCAATCTCCCGTTCTCACGACCATCGCCGTCACCGGTTTCACGGTGGCTTTTTTCCATGCGGCGATCCCGACGCACTGGTTGCCGTTTGTGCTGGTGGCACGGGCGCGCGGTTGGGGTCGGGCGAAGACGCTCGCGGTGACGGTGTTTGCCGGGCTGGGACATGTCGCGCTGACGAGTCTGCTGGGGCTGGCGATCGCGTGGTTTGGTTTTCAATTGGACGAACACGTGGGCGAGAAATTTACGTGGGTGGTGGGCGGACTGCTGATCGCGGTCGGGCTGTTTTATTTCTGGCAGCAGGCGCGCGGCGGCGGTTTGCGGCATCATCACCTGCTCGGTGGGCAACACCGGCCGAGTCCGAAGTGTGGACACGAGCACAAGGAGAAACACAGCCACTGGGATGTGGAGCTAAAGGAGAGTCCCCTGGCTTCGCGGAAGGCGGGCGACTGGGCGGCGATCAGCGGGCTCTTCGTGATGCTCACGCTCTCGCCGTGTGAGGCGTTTTTGCCCGTCTATCTGTCGGGCGTGCAGTTTGGCTGGCGCGGATTTTTTGTGCTGAGCGGCATCCTCGCGGTGGCGACGTTACTCGGGATGATCCTGTTTACGTGGCTGACGCTGCTCGGTCTGGAAAAATTCGAGGTGAAGAATTTCGAGCGCTACGAGGCGGCTTTACTCGGCACGATTTTCACGGTGCTCGGGGTGGTGATGCTCGTGTTGAAGCACGAGCATTGAGCGGGGAGGGGCGGGCGTGGCGTGGTCGGCGGGTGTGGGCGCGGGGTCGCAAATAAATTTGCACCTACGGGGTTATTTTTTGCCGGGGAGGGAGAACTTGATGACGGGATCGGCGGGGGCGCCGGCTTTTTTCTCGGCGGTAGTGAGCGGGGCGGGGATGAGGGTGGACGTGCCGGGGGCGGCGCCGGCGGGCGTGGGGCTGGTGAAGGTGGGGCTGCCGGCGGGGAGGGAGGCGAAGCCTTTTTCGAGGAGGTCGATGGTCTTGAGGTCGCGGGTGCGGCCTTTGTCGATCGCTCCCTTGGGGCCGAAGGAGCCCATGATCACGACGATGAGGCGGCGACCGTTGCGCTGGGCGGTGGCGCTGAGGCAGTAGCCGGCGCCGTCAGTGAAGCCGGTCTTGAGGCCATCGACACCGGTCACTTTACCGAGGAGTTTATTGTGATTCTCCATGTGCTGCGCGCCGCCGGGGCGGCTGGCGCCGAAATCGCGTTTGCGGACGGAGCTGTAGGTGAGCACGTCGGTTTTTTGGAGGAGGTAACGGCAAAGGAGCGCGTGGTCGCGGGGCGTGGTGAGGTCGCCGTCGGCGATGCGGCGTCCCGTCGGGGGCAGGCCATGGGGCGAGCGGAAGGTGGTGTGCGTCATGCCGAGGCTGCGGGCTTTCGCATTCATGAGATCGACGAAGGCGCCGACCGAGCCGGCGGCATGCCGGGCAAGCGCGTGCGCGCAGTCGTTGGCGGACTGGATCATCATGGCGTAGAGCATTTCCTCGACGGTAAACTGCTCTTTTTCCTTCAGGAAAACCTGGGTGCCGCCGATGCGCGAATCTGCGGCGTCAACGGTGACAACTGTGTCGAGGGCGAGAGATTTGTCGGCGAGTTTGTCGTGGAGGACGGCGAACGTCATGAGCTTGGTCATGCTCGCGGGCGGGGTGACGACATCGGCGTTGTTTTCGAAGAGGATGTTGCCGGTGGCGGCGTCCATGACGATGGCGCCCTTGTAGGAGCCGAGGTCGCTGGCGTCGGGGCGGGTGGGCTTGGCGCGGGTGGCGGCGGCCAGGGGCGCGGCGAGCGCGAGGGTGACGAGGAGGAGGCGCGGGAAAATCATTGCGACCAGCGAGAAAGATTTCCCCGGCGGCGCGAGCGAAAAGCGGACGAAAAAAATCGCCGTGGCGCGGCGCGGGCGCGACGGGTTCAGGCGGTGGCGCGGCGCTGGTAGAAAATCAGGGCGGTAACGAAGGCCACAAGGAGGCCGAGGACCGCGTAGAGCGTGAGTTTCACGGCGTGGTCGCGCTGGCGCTCCAGATCACGCGCGTGGAGATCGGCAGACTGGGCGTTTTTCTCCAGCATGAGCCGGCCGATGGCCTCGCGCTGGCGCTCAAGTTCGTAGCGGGCCTGGATTTCGGCGGCGTGGGCGCGGGTGCGTTCGCCGCCGAGGGCCTCGCGTTCGGTGGTGGCGAGACGCTGGAGTCTGAGGGCGGGCTCAAACTCGCCGCGGGCTTCATGGACGAGGACGGATTCCTCGTAGAGTTTGGCGAGGAGTTCGTGGCCGCCGATCTGCTCGGCGAGGGGGCGGGCGGCGATGATGTGCGCGAGGGCTTCGTCGAGGCGGTTGAGCGTGCGGAGGACGCGGGCGAGTTCACGGTGGGAGTTGACCTGGCCGCGGCGGTCGTTGGAGGCGACGCGCATCGCGAGGACGCGTTCTTGGGTGGCGAGGGCCCGGGGGAGATTTTTTTCGGCCTCTTCGACATCGGCGATGTTGACGAGGGCGTTGGCGGGGCTCCACGCGGTGCCGTTTTTTTGATGATGCGCGTAGGCGATCTCGAAGTTGCGGCGGGCGGTGACGAGGTCGCCGCTCTTCAGGGCGATGTTGCCGAGGGTGGTGAGGGCGTTGGCGCGCTCGCGCTCGAGGTTGCTGCGCTCGGCGAGGTTGAGGGCCTGGGTGGAGTAATCGTGCGAGCGGATCAGGTCGCCCATGGAGTGATAGATGACGCCAATCATGCGGAGGAGGGCGGACCGGCGGCGGTCGTCGGGAAATTGATCGCTGATGCGCAATCCGCGTTGGGCGTATTCGAGAGCGGTGGGGAGATCGCCGAGGAGCCAGTAGTCGTAGGCGATTTGCCAGAGGAAGGCGGCCTGATCGCCGGGGTTTTTATTTTCCTCGGCGAGGACGACACCGGCTTTGCACGCCGCGATGGCTTCGGTGAAATGCGCCTTGGCGTAGAAACCGTCGGAGAGTTTACGCTGGTCGGCGATGGCCTGCTGATAGGGCGTGAGCGGGGTGTTGGGCGGAAGCACGGGGAACGGGGCCGAGGATTGGGCCCACGCGCCCGGGGCGGTGAGAAGCAGGAGCAGGAGAAGCGTGTCCAGACGCGGGCGCATCAATGTTGAGGAAAAGGCAGGATGTAGAAGGGGTGCAAGCGATGATTAATACCTGGGATGGAAATGTGGTGAACGGAGCGGCGGGCGGGGCGAATAGGGGGTGATCAGGGG
>JANXLP010000293.1 GCA_025355125.1 Opitutaceae bacterium
GGTATGGATAAATTTCTCTGCCTCCACCTCGGCATCGAGCCCGCCGCCGTGGAGGCCATCGTCCACGAATGCCTCACCGCCGGCCTCGACGACGCCGAGCGCGACCGCCGGCTGCTGGCGCTCTTTCCAACTGACCTGCGCGTCGCCAAGTGGAACCGCGACTACGTGCAGAAGGGCATGACTCCGGCGGGGCGCGAATTTTTGATGATGGCGCTCACGAATATGGGCTGTGCTGATCGCACCGACCAGATCATCAGCGTCACCGATCTGATGGATTTCGACGAAGGTCGGATCGAGTAGTGCGAGGCGGTGAGATCGGTTTTTCCGTCGGTGACACGAACCGGCGGGAAAAATCGCAGTCTGTGGGCTTCGTCCCGCTTCGCTTGCATGTCCTCGTTGTCGCGTCCGCTTCCCTGCTTTATCGAGCCGGCCTCCGCTTTTGAGCGCGGCCGTTTCTTGGCGGGAGCGCGTCCGGCGCGCGAGCTTTTGAAGATGCGTGTGAGCCGAACTTGGCGTCCGTGCCGCGCCGATCATTCGTCCCCCGCGGCGCCGCATCCGTCCCCGCTTTTACCAACATGAAACCGCCGCACACGTCGGGCGCACCGCCCAAAAAACGCCGCGCCCCGCGCGCCGCTCTCCCCGCACTTGGTCTCACGCTCCCCGCCGAAGGCGGCGTCACCTTCCGCGTATGGGCGCCCAATGCCGATGCGGTGAGCGTCGTCGGTGCGTTCAACGACTGGCAGGCTGACCGCCATCCGCTCACGCGCGCCAAGGACGGCACGTGGTCCGGCGCCGTGCCCGAGGCGAAGGCAGGCGACGAATATCGCTATCATTTGCGGCGCGGAGCGGAGGAATTCACGCGCGCCGATCCGCGTGGTGCGAAGGTGACTAACTCCGTGGGCAACTCCATCGTGTGGCGCCCCGATCCCGAGGCTGCCGGTCCCGCGTTCACGCCGCCGACGCTCGATCAACTCATCGTTTACGAGCTGCACCTCGGCACCTTTAACGCGCAGCAGGGGAAAGGCCCGGGCAACTTCGCGTCCGCGATCGAGAAGCTGCCCTACCTGCGCGATCTCGGGATCAACGCGGTCGAGGTCATGCCCGTGGCGGAGTTTGCCGGCGATTACTCGTGGGGTTACAACCCCGCGCATCCCTACGCGGTCGAGAGCATCTATGGTGGCCCCGAGGGTTTGCAGGCCTTCGTGAAGGCGGCGCACGCGCACGGCATCGCGGTCATCCTCGACGTGGTTTATAACCACTTCGGCCCGAGCGACCTCGCGCTCTGGCAGTTCGACGGCTGGAACGAGAACGGTCTCGGCGGCATTTATTTCTACAACGACTGGCGCGCCGAGACGCCCTGGGGCCAGACGCGCCCCGACTACGGTCGCGGCGAAGTGCGCGCTTACATCCACGACAACGCGATGATGTGGCTCCGCGATTATCGCATCGATGGCCTGCGCTGGGATATGTCCGTTTTCATCCGCACCTACCGTGGCCGCTCCGGCGATCCCGGCGACGATCTTAAGGAGGGCTGGGGCATGCTGCAGTGGATCAACGGCAATATCCGTGAGGAATTTCCCCACGCCATCACCATCGCCGAGGATCTCCAGAACAGCGAATGGCTCGTTAAGGAACCCGGCGCCGGCGGTGCGGGCTTTCACACCCAATGGGACGCCGCCTTCGTGCATCCTGTCCGTTCGACGCTCATCGTCGCCGAGGACGAACAACGCAATCTCGACGCCGTCATCGACGCCCTCAAAACCCGCTACGACGGCGATGTCTTCCGCCGCGTCGTTTACACGGAGTCACACGACGAGGTCGCCAACGGCAAAGCCCGGCTCCCCTCCGAAATCGCGCCCGAGGCCTTCGACAGCTACGCGGCGAAAAAACGCTCGCTCCTCGGCGCGGCGCTCGTGCTCACCGCACCCGGCGTGCCCATGCTGTTTCAGGGCCAGGAGTTTTTGGAAAACGAATGGTTTCGCGACGACGTTCCCCTCGATTGGGGCAAGCTCGGGCGCTTTCCCGGGCTCCACACGTTTCACCGCGACCTGATCGCGCTGCGCCGGAATCTCGCCGGCAACACCGCCGGCCTCAGCGGTCAACACCTCGAAACGCACCACGTCGATCACTTGGCGAAAATCGTGGGCTACCGCCGCTGGCGCGAAGGTGGCGCGGGCGATGAGGTGCTCGTGCTGATCAATCTCTCCGCGCAAACCGTGACCGACTACGCTGTGGGCGTGCCCGCTGGCGGCACTTGGAAAGTGCGGCTCAACAGCGATGCCCGCGCGTATGATGCGGAATTCGGCGATCACGCCGGGACCGATTGTCTCGCGCAGCCCGAGGCGCTCGACGGTTGCAGCCATCGCATTTTGGTGAGCCTCGGCGCGTATTCTGCGCTGATCTTTTCGCAGGACCACGCGGCACCTTGAGCGGCAGGTAAGAGCAAATTTCTTCGCGACTCAGCCGACCGATCTGGGTCGCAAATAAATTTGCTCCTACTGCTTGTGACCAGCCCCTGAACGAAAATTTGCCATGCGGCGGACCGGCCTCACAGTGGTTTCATGGTCAAAGGTCAGAAAGTAGTCTGCATCAACGATGCCTTCCCCGCCTTCATCCGCGCGCTCTACAAGCAGCTCCCGGTGAAGGGTAGCACCTACACGATCCGCGAGGTCTTCCTGGGCCGGGAGAAAATCGTGAAGGGCGGCGACACCGCCACCGTGGGCCTGCTGCTATCGGAACTCACCAACCCGCCCGATCCCTTTCATCAGGGCCAGCAGGAACTCGGTTTCACCTCCGAGCGCTTCGCCCCGGTGGAAGAGCTGCCGCCCGAGGAAGCCTCGGCCGAAGTCGGCGAGCTCGTCGGCGCCGGTGCCGACAAACACCAGGGCGGCTTCTGGTCCAACTGAGTAAGGAGTGCGGCCTGCACCGCTTCTTCCCGCTTTCTTTCCCCATGAACATCCCCCTCCTCCGTTTCCTTCCCTTGCTGGGTCTGGCGCTCTTCGGCGCCAGCTCACTGCGTGCCGCCGAGACTGCGGCGCATGTTTACGAACTGCGCACCTACACGGCGCAGCCCGGCAAACTGCCCAACGTCCTCGCGCGTTTCCGCGATCACACCACGAAGCTTTTCGAAAAGCACCGCATGGTGAACCTCGGCTACTTCACGCCGCTTGATGTCGCCGACGGCGCCGGCGAGAAACTCATCTACGTGCTCGAGCACGATAGCCGCGAAGCCGCCAAAGCCTCGTGGAAAGCATTCTCCGCCGATCCAGAGTGGCGCGCCGTCGCCAAGGCCAGCGAGGTGGACGGCAAGATCGTTGCCAAAGTGGAATCCATCTTCCTCGACGCCGCGGATTTTTCGCCCGCTGCCTTCAAGGCCGCCGGCACCGCGCGCGTGTTTGAACTGCGCACCTACACGACGCCCGAGGGCAAAGTCGCCAACATCGACGCGCGCTTCCGCGACCACACCACGAAGCTCTTCGAAAAACACGGCATGGTGAACATCGCCTACTGGCACCCCGTCGATGCTGCGCAGGGCGCGGGCCGCACGCTCACCTACATCATCGCGCACCCGAGCCGCGAGGCGGCGACGGCCAACTGGGCTGCGTTCCGCGCCGATCCGGTCTGGGTCGCGGCCAAAGCCGCTTCGGAAAAAGCCGCCGGCGGTTCGCTTACCACCGAGGTGAAATCCGTCTTCCTCGCGCCGACTGATTTTTCGACGCTGAAGTGAAGCATTAGGGCGGACTTCAGTCCGCCCTGTTGACCGTTGATCGGCGCGGCGGATCGCGCGCACCAGGGCGGGCTGAAGTCCGCCCTGCTTTTTGCCCGTCGCCGACCGGTGAATTAGCGGTGCCGCCGCTTGCAGGCCCCGAGGTTGTGTCCAGCTTCCTCTCTTTCCTTTCCCTTCCCTATGAGATTTCTCCCCGTCCTCGTCTCGCTGGCGACGCTGGCCTCCGCCAGCCTCGTGGCGCAAGTGGCTCCGGCCGCCGCGCCCGAGACCGCCAAAGCCACCGCGCCTGCTTCTAAAAAAATCCGCACTGTGAAGCTCAAGATGCGCGACGGCCTGCGTTTTGAACCACCGCGTTTGGAAGCGAAACCGGGTGAACCGCTGGTGATCGAGATCGAGAACGGCGACACCACCGATCTCGCACATAATTTTCTCCTCCTGCGCCCCGGCACGCGCGAAACCGTGATCGCGGCCGCCCTCGCGCTCGCGGAAAAAGGCCCGGCTCAGGAATTCATCCCGACCAGCGCCGACATTCTCGTGCATAGCCAGGTGCTCGCACCCGACGGTGCGGCTAAGATCACGCTCACCGTGCCGGGCGAGCCCGGCATCTATCCCTACGTCTGCACGTTTCCCGGCCACGGCATGATCATGTATGGCGCACTCTACGTCGGCGTCACGCCGCCGCCGCTCGATAAAGACCCGAACATCCCGCCCACCGCCGCGCAGACCACCGTCGCCGGCGCGGGCAAACGCCCGTTTGCCCAGCGCATCTTCATGCCCGACGCCGGCCCGGCCGCGATCGCCGTCGCGCTCATCGGCAGTCAGAATATTTGCTGGGACGCCGGCCAGTGCCGCCTGCGCTACGCCTGGCAGGGAGGCTTTATCGATGCCTCCGAAAACTGGGCGGGTAACGGCATGATTCTCCCGGTCGTTCCGACGAAACCCTGGTGGCACGCGCCGAAGGATGATTTCCCGCTGCGCTTCGGAGCCGCCGATTCCGCTGCGCCGACGCCGAAATTTCTCGGCTACGCAGCCACGTCCACCGGCCCGATTTTTCACTACCGTGCGGGTGAGACCGAGGTGTTTGAGCAAGTCATCCCCGCGGCCGGCCGGCCCGGCATCGCGGTGCGCCTGCAGATTCCGCGCGCCAAAGGCCCGGTCTTCTACCGCGCCGCCAACGACGCGAATTCCAAATGGACCAGCACGGTCGGCACTTGGAAAGGCGACGTGCTCACGCTCACGCCCGCCCAAGCCGCCGACGTCACCCTCACGCTCACCTCCGCCCTCTGCACGCCATGAACTCCGAGAAATTTTCACCCCAACTTTTCACCCGGCTCGCCAGTGCTTCGAGGTGGGCCGGGCGCTCCGCGCGCGGCCGAGCGTCGTCGTCCATTGCGGCGGCTCGGGTCGCAGGTATGCCTTGGCCGCGCGCGCAGCGCCCGGCTCACCTCGGAAGCACGGCCCACCTGCTGGCGCTACTTTTGATGACCTCGTTCGCTGTCGCCGCTGAGACGCCTGCGCTCTCGCCGGCCGACGCGCGCGTCGCGGAATTTTATAACATCGGCAAGCTCGCCACGCCCGCGGGCGTAGATCCTCAGCTCGGCGGACTCGCGCTGATGCCCGACGGCCGGCTGGTCGCGGCGTTTCACCACGGCGAGGTCGCGTTCTACGATTTCAAGACGACGACGTGGAAGATTTTCGCCGAGGGTCTGCACGAGCCGCTCGGCGTCTTGCCCGCAAAAGACGGCAGCATTCTTGTGATGCAGCGCCCTGAACTCACGCGCCTGCGCGACATCGACGGCGACGGCAAAGCCGACCGTTACGACGCGCTTTGGGAAGACTTCGGCATGACGGGCAATTACCACGAGTTCGCCTTCGGTCCCGTGCGCGGACCCAATGGCAAACTCTACGTCAGCCTCAACCTCGCCTCCGCCGGCGATACCGTGATGAACGACATCCGCGGCGAATGGAGCCCCATCGGCCTCACGCGCGATAAATTCTACGACCCCGACTGGAAGAAAAAATACTCTACCGCCGCCGGCCGCATGTATGGCCGCGTGAAGTGGCGGGGCTGCATCATCGAGATCGACGAGGCGACGGGCGCGGCGTCGCTGTTTGCGACGGGGTTTCGCTCCCCCGACGGCATGGGCTTCGACGCGGCGGGGAATTTTTTTATCAACGACAACCAAGGCGACTGGCGCGGCACGAGCCCCGTGCATGTCGTGTCGCGCGGTGGTTTTTACGGGCACCCGGCGAGTCTCGTGTGGCAGCCGGGCTGGGATGGCTCGGAGCCGCTCAAACTCCCGATCGAAAAGCTGAACGCTATGCGCACCGTGGCCGCGATCAATCTCCCGCACGCCATCTACGCCAGTTCGCCGACGGAAATGATTTTGATTCCGAAGACGCCGGCGTGGGGCGCGTTTGGCGGGCAGATGATCGTGGGTGAAATGAACTCCGGCCGCGTGTTGCGCCTCCTGCCCGAGCAGGTGGACGGTGTGTGGCAGGGCGCGTGCGTGAGCTTCATCGACACACAGGCGCTGCGCGGTGGCATCCACCGGCTGCTCTTCGTCGGCGACACGCTCTATCTCGGGCGCACGCACCTCATCTGGGTCGGCGGCGAGGGCATCGCCACGGTGAAGCCCGCGAAGACGCCGTTCGAGGCGCTGAACCTGCACGCGACGCCGAAGGGCTTTCGCTTCGAATTCACCGCGCCGCTCGATGCGGGCGTGACCGACGTGACGCGCTGGGCGGCGCAGCGTTATTTCTACAAATACCACGAGCCCTACGGCTCGCCGCAGACGGATCTGCTGCCAGTGACGCCATCGAAGGTAACCCTGAGTGCCGATGGCCGGAGCGCCGAGGTGGAGTTCGGCGAGCTGAAGCCGGGTTACATTTACGATTTCGATCTCGCCGGGCTGACCTCGACCGCGGGCGACACGGTGCTCAACCCGCGCATCGCCTACACGCTGAACCGTGTGCCGGCGAAGTGAGGCGGTTATCGCGTGTTTGGGTCGGGCTAGATTAAACCGCATTCGGACGCGCTCAACCGACTGACGGCCGGGGTTTGGGGTGGGCGGTGCTTCAGCCCACGCGTCCTTTTTTGTTGTAGCCATCACCGCACGCCGGCCCGCGCCGTTTCCCCGTCCACCCACGTCCCGCGGACTAGCAGGCTGTCGGGCTTAAAGATTTTGGAATCCGGCGTCGGGTGAAAAATTGACGGCAAGAACAGGAGATTGGAGAAGGTTTTTTCGAGCGGAAGGGTGAAAGACGAGTGTTGGGCGGTAGCGCTGGGCGGTTTCAGA
>JANXLP010000309.1 GCA_025355125.1 Opitutaceae bacterium
CAGCGCGGCACCACGCTCAGCGCCCTCTGGCCCCGCCCCGCCAGCTATTTTGAGCGCAATAATTGGGCCGGCCGCCTCCTTATGGATGGCCGCCCCGTGCTCGACTCGTGCTTCGGCAACGCCATGGCCCACTTCGTCCACAACATGCTGTTCTGGGCCGGCACCACCGAGCTCTATAGCTGGGCCCAGCTCGCCGCCGTCCGCGCAGAACTCTACCGCGCTCATGCCATCGAGGGCGCCGACACCTTCTTCGTCGAGGCCGATACCACCGCCTCGGTCAACATGCGCTTCGCCCTCTCGCACGCCTGCGCCGGCGCCGCGACGCACAACGAAGTCATCATCTGCGACAACGCCGCGCTCCACTACGCCGTCGGGCGTGCCATCGAGATCCGTTGGCGCGACGGCCGCGTCGAGCGCAGCGTGCCCGAGCCCTTCGACGGCCTGGAGTGCAACCACCTCGACTACTATCGCTACCTGCGCAGCGAGACCACCCGCCCCGCGACCACGCTCATCGACTCGCGCCCTTTCGTCGCGATCAACGACCTCGCCCACATCTCCAGCGGCCGAATCGCACCGATCCCCGCCAACCTCGTCACCGGCGTGCGCGACGAGAAAGAGCAGAAGGATTATTTCAACGTCGCCGGCATGAGCACCGCCGTGGACACCTTCCTCGCCCACGGCACCTGGCCCGGCGCCAACGGCTGGGGCCACCCCGGCAGCGAAGTGACCACACCCTCCGACCTGCCCCGCTTCGAAGCCACCGTCCGCGCAATGGCCGGCAAGTAAGTAGGGCGCGGTCTCCGACCCGCCCTCTTCGTAACCGCCCGCGCCCAGCACGCCGCCTGCGCCCCATTTAGCAAAATTGCGCCCGCCCGGCGCTCCGCCTACTTGCACGCGGCCCACCCACGCCGCCCGCTTTACTCCCCGCACCCTTCGCGCCTATTATTTCCCCACACTTCTTCCCATGCCCACGCCCGCGTTCTCCTACCAAGATCCTTTTCCCCTCGGCACTGACGAGACCACCTACCGGTTTCTCACCAAGGACGGCGTCAGCACGTCCACCTTCGAGGGCCGCGAAATCCTGAAGGTCGCGCCCGCGGCCCTCGCCTACCTCGCGCAACAGGCGTTTCACGACACCTCATTTTTTCTCCGCTCGAAACACGTCGCGCAAGTCGCCGCCATCCTCGAAGACCCCGCCGCCTCGCCCAACGACCGCTACGTCGCGCTCACTCTTCTGAAGAACGCCGAGATCGCCGCGCGCGGCATTTTCCCTATGTGCCAGGACACCGGGACCGCCACCATCATGGGCAAAAAAGGCCAGCAAGTCTGGACCGGCGCCAACGACGCCGAGTGGCTGAGCCGCGGCGTTTACGACTGCTACACCAAGGAAAATCTTCGCTACTCCCAAGTCGCCCCGCTCGACCTCTGGAAAGAGGTCAACACCGGCACCAATCTCCCCGCGCAGATCGATCTCTACGCCACCGAGGGCGCGAAGTATGAATTCCTCTTCGTCGCGAAAGGCGGCGGCTCAGCCAACAAGATGTTTCTCTATCAGGAGACCAAGGCGCTCCTGAATCCGAAGAGCCTCGAAAAATTCGTCACCGACAAACTCCAATACCTCGGCACCAGCGCCTGCCCGCCCTATCACTTGGTTTTCGTCCTCGGTGGCACCAGCGCCGAAGCCTGCCTCAAAACCTTGAAACTCGCGTCCGCCAAATACTTCGACGCGCTTCCCACCACCGGCAACGAGCACGGCCGCGCCTTCCGCGACCTCGAGTGGGAAAAGAAAATCCTCGAGATCGCGCAGAACTCCAAAATCGGCGCGCAGTTCGGCGGCAAATATTTCGCCCTCGATGTCCGCGTCGTCCGCCTCCCGCGCCACGGCGCGAGTTGCCCCGTCGGCATGGGCGTGTCTTGCAGCGCGGATCGCAACATCAAGGCCAAGATAACCAAGGACGGCATCTTTCTCGAAGAGATGGAAACCAACCCCGGCCGCTTCATCCCTGACGCTGACCGCCGATTCAAAGACGACAACATCGTCAAAATCGACCTCCGCCGCCCGATGGCGGAAATCCTCGCCGAGCTTTCCAAATATCCGGTCACGACCCGCGTTTCCCTCACCGGCCCGATGATCGTCGCCCGCGACAGCGCCCACGCGAAACTCCAGGAACGCATCGATGCCGGCCAGGGCCTGCCGCAATACATCAAAGACCATCCCGTCTACTACGCTGGCCCCGCGAAAACTCCCACCGGTTTTGCCTCCGGCTCCTTCGGCCCCACGACCGCCGGTCGCATGGACAGCTACGTGAACAGTTTTCAATCCCTCGGCGGCTCGATGGTCATGCTCGCCAAAGGCAACCGCAGTCAGGCCGTCACGAAATCCTGCCAAGCCCATGGCGGCTTTTACCTCGGCAGCATCGGCGGCCCCGCCGCGATCCTCGCGCAGGACAACATCAAGAAAGTCGAAGTCCTCGAATATCCCGAGCTCGGCATGGAAGCGATTTGGAAGATCGAAGTGGAAGACTTCCCCGCCTTCATCCTCGTCGACGACAAGGGCAACGACTTCTTCGTAAACAACTGCGGCATCTGCGTGCCGGCCTGATCGCGCATCCCTGTAGGGGCGCCGCTCGCCGGCGCCCTCAGATTTTGTTCCGAAGTGGCTGCGACATCCTACCGTCGATCCGAAAATCCCCCCTTCAGAGGAGCGACGCGCAGCGCCGGGGTGTGTTCAGCCACGATCAAGCCTCGCCCCTAAGGCCCGCCCATGAGTTGGCTTCACCCCGTCCCGGCCACAAGCATCCAGCCTTGTCGCCACCCGAACCGCAGCGCAAATATTCACTCGTGCAGTTGCCTTTCGAAACCCCACGTCCGCGCAAAGCGCGGTTCGAATTTTCACCGCTGCTCAATATTCTCTTGGTGCTACTGGTCGTCATCGCGTTAGGATGCGCCTTACGTTTATCGAGCCGATTCATACCGCTGAATCAAACCCTTGATGGTTCCAAAGGAGATCGAGATCAGCAGCTGACCGTAACTTTGGCTCCAAACCACACGTTTTTCATGGGGAAGGAGGGCCCGTTTCCACTGGCGGAATTTAGATCGCGGCTTAAACAGTGGATCGCCGAAACCCCATCACCAAGTGTAGCCATTTCTGGAACTGAAAAGGTCATTTTTGGGGACAGTGTGACGGTGATGGAGGAAGTCCGCAGAGCAGGGATCAGCGTGGTCAGCGTTGATACGGTAATCCAGCCGACACCTCGCTACTGAGACGTTAGCCGAGTCCGCTCCGCCAACTGCGCCCGATACAGGCTGCGTGGCTCCACCGGCGTCCCTTCGCTTTCCCACCAGCCCGGCGTCCGCGAAAACGCGTCTTTACCGCGCTTGCCGACGAAACCGATCGCAAAATTTTGCGCGGTGGGCGGCTGTTGGCAGATGAGTGAACCGCGGCTATTCCAGACGACGTAGTTCGCGCCGGCCCAGCCGTGGCCGCTGCCCATCCACTGGCGGTCCTGGATCGCCATCTGCGCTTCAACGTTGTCGTAGAGCCCGCCGACCGACCAGCGGTGATGCGGCTCGCTCGTCGCGTAGTCGTGTTCTGAGCGGCAATCGAGAAACACATTCGGCCCCGGCACGCGCGCACCGAAGACAAACGCATGTCGCGCCCTTCGTGCAAAGCAGCGCTGCACGAGCACAAGCTGGCCCTCCACGCTGAACGGATACCGGCGTCCGCCCGTGATCACCGAGACCGGATCGAGCGCGTTGCAGTCCTCCACCGTCACCCACTTTGCCCGGTCCTCGACCGCCGCCACTCCGTGATAAAACGCCACGCTCGTGAGGTGCCGCGCCCACGCGTTTTTGACTGAGTCAAACGCCACGAGATGCGTCGCGTGATCTTCGTCCACCATCACGCGCTCGCCTTCTTCCGTCGCCGTTTTGCTCGCATCAAAAGCGGAGACCGCGCGCAACGACTCCACGCCACAGCGTTCGATCCGCGTCGCCTCGTCCGTTCGCACCAGCGCGCCGCCGCCCCAGCGCCGTTCGATCGCACACGCGATCGGCGCATCCACGGTCACACGATTGCCTTCGATGGCGGTAATCACGCGGTCAAACTTCAGGTCAAACGGCGTCCACTGCTTGGTCGATTTTGGATCGGTCGCCCGCAGTGCGATCCGGTCCATCCCGATTACCGAGATCCACGCCGCGTTGCCGCGCCGCACCACGAAGACGCTCTGCCCCACTTTGAAATTTTCCACCGCCCGCACTGTAAAGCTCCGCGCGCCGACCGGCACGTAGGCATCGGTAATTTCAACCGCCGATTTCGCGTCTTCGCGCGGTCCTTTGTTTCCGCCGATCTGCACGAGCACCTGCTGCTTCCTAGCGGTGGCCGTGATGACGGTGCCGTCCTCACCCTCGCCTTCGCCGCGCAACACCACGCCACTCGCCGTGATCTTCAGCACCTCGGCACAGCGATAGCCGCCCCGTTTCAACAACACCGCACCCCGCAACCCATCGGCACCGAGCGGCAGTTTGGCCACGCGATCGAGCGCGGCTTGGATACGTGGGCTGTCATCGCCGTTGCCCGGCTCGGGTTGCAACGTCTCGCGCACCACCGCCTGCGGCAGCGCCACGTCGCCGCCACCGTAGCCGCAGTGCGAGAAATCCGGCAGCACATCCCCCTGCGCCGTGTAAGCCACGGGGTGCAGACGTTCATCGGCGCCCACCGTGATGAGCGAAGATTTACCCGCCGTCGTTCTGGGAGCCACCGGAGCGATTTCTGCCGGCGCAGCGGCAGCGATGAGGATCAAAGCGGCGAAAAAACGCGTCGAGGTAACAGCCATGGAGAGATTGACGCCGCGCACCCGAAATAGAATCACCCGATCACGGTTACGATCACCGTGCGCGCGTGCGGGGCCTCGCGGTGCTCCCACAGGAAAATCCCCTGCCACGTCCCCAGCAGCATGCGGCCATCGGCAAACGGCACGCTCTCGCTCGTGCGCGTGAGCGCCATTTTGATGTGCGACGGCATGTCGTCGGAACCTTCGAGCGTGTGCTCGAAGTGTGGATCATCCGCTGGCACGAGCCGATCCAGCCACGCCTCCAAATCGCGTCGCGCACTCGGGTCCGCATTTTCCATTATGACCAGACTCGCGCTGGTGTGCTGGCAAAAGACCGTCACCACTCCCCCCTCCAAACCGCTGCGTGCGAGCACGCGGGCCACGGACTCGGTGATCTCGTGCAGCCCCGCCCCGCGTGGGCGCACTGCCAGCGTCTCTTGAAAAACAGCCATGCCGGCCAGCCAAGCCCCCACGCACCGGACAAACAAGCCCGCAGGCAAAGACCGCGTTCCTAATCTCCACAAAAAAGGCCGTGCGCAGAGCGCCCGGCCCATTCGACAACGACGGCTTTAGCAGACCTCAGAACTTCACTGTGAACCGGTCGCCACCTACGCCTAGGCGGCCGCCAAGCGACTCTCGCAGACGCTCATCAGCGATGCGACTGGCCATCCGCTCGCTGCTGAGCGGCGTGATTTGCTTGGCACTGGCTACGACTGGCAGGGCGGTGCCGAGATAGCGGGCCCGACGCACATCGGAAGGAGGCGTCATCTGCGCGAGTGGTTCGACGACCGGCGCACGGGCGGGCAAAACCCGAGACTCAAAACCCCGCGAGGCGTTGACGAGCAGCGAGCGATTGCTGCCAAAATTGTTATCTGCCGACTGCGCG
Source organism: Opitutaceae bacterium (assembly GCA_025355125.1). GTDB lineage: Bacteria > Verrucomicrobiota > Verrucomicrobiia > Opitutales > Opitutaceae > Tous-C4FEB. The sequence goes on from JANXLP010000309.1 coordinate 5,719, forward strand.
GCGGCGAAGTTTTCAGCGATGGAACGGGCCGACGGGCTGGCTGTGGCTTGGGCTTCCGCCGAGCCGCCAATCAAAGCCGCCATCGCCGAGACGCGGTCAACACCCGACCCACTCGAAGAAACCGCACTGGCGGCTTCGGCTGGAGTCTCTTCGGAAGCGTTGAATCCACCCGCATTGGCGAAGGTCGCAGCTTGGGCGACGGAGAGATCGGAGGTCATCTGGGCCACATCATTGGTGATACCTACCGCGCTCACCTGCGTTTCGCCTAAAGTGGGAGCCAAGATGCGCTCGGTCGCCACCGTCTGGTATTCGCGAACACTGAGAAAAGTAAGGGCGAGCACGGCCGTTGCCCCAATGGGTAGATGATACCGCGAGAAACCAACCAAGGCCCGGCTCGGCAGCGTGCGCCACCACGGGCGACGGACCACCAAGGCAGAAAGTTGCTTGGCGCGAAGCTCGCGCTCAAACTGGGGCCAAAACTCGGCCGTCGGGCGTTCAGCGCGTTTGAGGCGCAGCAAATCTTCCAAATTCACGGACTTCTGTTGGTCGGACTTCATCGGCGCATATAGGGCTGTAACTCGGCTTGGAGCAGTTGTTTCGCGTAATGGAGGCGAGACCGCACAGTCCCCACGGTGGAATCCATGATTTCGGCAATCTCTTGGTGGCTCAGGCCATCGATTTCAAATAAAGTAACCACGGTGCGATGCTTGATAGACAATTTCTGCATCGCTTCGTTCAATTTTTCCTGGAGTTCGCGGACATAGGTGTCGCGTTCGGCGCCACTCGTATCGGTCAGGGCCGCGATGATTTCGCGGGAAACGGGTTCATCCGAGTCGATCTTCTCCAAGCTAAAAAACGACCGGAGGCGATGTTTGCGCATGTGACTGAGCGCCGTATTGACCGCGATGCGATAGAGCCAGGTGAAGAACGAGGACTGGCCACCGAAGCGGTGAATCGACTGAAACGTCTTGATGAACGTGTCCTGCGTGAGGTCCGCCGCATCCTCCCGGTTGGAAGTCATATGGTAGATAATCCCAAGCACGCGCTCGCGATATTTCAGGATCAGCCGGTCAAATGCAGCGACATCACCGGCTTGGACTTGGCGCACGATTACCAAGTCGGCATCAGCCTCCTGCGCACGCTCGGGCGACGCTACGAGGGTTTTACCGAGGACCTTGGAGGCATCCATAACAGGAGGCAGCAAACGCAGGGAAACGGGCGGGGCAAATGGAAAGTTATGGCGAGCCCACCCCGACGCATTTTTTACGGCTTCAACGGCGGGCACGGCTCAAACTGCGGGCCGCGCCCAAGGCGATCGGTCCCCAGCGAAACAAAGCACCGAGCAATTTCGCCCGGGGGAACAGCATGCGCTTGGCGACCAGCGCGAGCGGCACCGCCGCAAGCTTGGCCATGGGAGAAACCTGGCGCCAAAAAATTATCGCCCGATCCAGCCAGGCGACGGGCCGCATCACGCCCGACATGGCTTCAGCGCATTGCACCCGGCGCACGGTAATCCGAAGAAGAAGCGCGGCTTTGTGCGTGTCGAGGCGGCTCAGTTCGTTGTGCGAATACATGCGCGGTCGTTTTTAATCTCCTGTAATGAAGCCGCGAACGGCCGCGGCTGGCGCGCGAGGTAACGACGGAAAGCGACGATCACCGCCACCAGCGCGCCCGAGTAGAAAAGCGTGAGCGTGCCGAGCACCACCAAGCGGGCGCTTTCCCAAAACAAGTAAACAAGCGTGATACTGGCAAAGGTGATCGCCATCCCACCGGCGAAGATCGCCGCACTGATCCACACGATGATCTGGATCAGCCGAAACTTCTCCTCCTGGAGCTCCACTCCAAACAACTCCAGCCGCTCCTGCGCACTGGCCAGCAGGCCGTCGGCCAAGGCGCGTAGCGAGCCGATAAACCCGGATGAAGCGGAAGCAGATTGGGCGGATTCCATCGGGAGCGATGCCTTACTTGGAGCGGCGGCCGAGGAGGACGCCCACGAGCAGGCCCACGCCGGCGGCGACGGCGATGGACTGGTAGGGATTCGCGCGCACGGTTTCGTCCGTGTATTTTGCACCGGCGATGACGCGCTTCTTCGCGCCTTCGTAGATCTCGCCCAGCCGTTCCTGGCTGGCGTCGAAACGCTCGCGCAACGCGGCCATGGCGTCGCCCGTGTGTTCGGAGACGGAGTCTCCCATCATTTTTTCGGCTTCGAGCACGAGCGTCTGCAGCTCGGCGAGGAGTTCTTTGGGGGTCTGGGCGGCGGTATTTTTGTTGGTTTTCATAGGAATAAAATCGGAGGCAGGTTGGGTGACGGGATTGCGCGCGGTTCAGATTTTCTTACCGCGGAAAAGCGACGCGATGAACAGCACGAGGAAGATCACGAAGAGAACCTTCGCAATGGCAGCGGCGGTGCCGGCAACGACGCCGAAACCGAGAATGCCCGCGAGGAGCGCGATGAGCAGAAACGTGATGGCGTAGTTGAGCACGACGGAGAGGGGCTCAGTTTGATTTCGAGCCACGCATCAGGCCGGAGGCCCCGACGACGGCGGCGACGGCGCCACCGATGAGGAGCCACATGGTCTTATCGGTAGGCGAGCCCGTGAAAAAACGGGAAACACCGGAGCCGACGGAATCCGAGGCGTTCACGCCGTAGATGATGAGGATGATGCCGCCGACGAGCAGCGCGAGGGAGATGGGTTTGTTCATAAAATTGAAGGAGACGAAAGCGTTGAGAGCTGGGGTTAAGACTGTGCCTGTGTGGACACGTGATGGCGCGTGTGGTTCGCGGTGCCGGAAGCGGGCTGTGTGGCGATCAAGCGGCTATTCGAGGCGGTCCGATTCAAAGACAAGGCGCGACCGCACGAAGCGGTCGCGCCGGATTGGGTCGAATAATTCAACCAACTCAGCTCTTTACGGTCATCGCGTTCGTGACGGATTTCACGCCGCGCACGTCCTGGGCGAGCTTGGTGACGAGGGACTTCTCGGCATCGGAAGAGGCTTCGCCGGTGATGACGATCACGCCATCGGTGGTGGTGACCTTGGTCTTGAGCGCGCTGGTCGCCTTGTGGCTGACGAGGGCGAACTTGACCTGCGTGGTGATGGAGGCGTCGTCGATTTTCTCGCCGACCGTCTCACCCATCGAGGGTTTATCCTTCACGACGATGTCGTTCTTCACGGACTTCACGTGATCGATTTCCTTGGCGTAAACCTCGGTGAGTTCCTTCTGCGCCGCATTGTCGGCGGTGCCCGTCAGGGTGACGACACCGTCTTGCACCGCGACCTTGGTCGCGGAGGCGCTGACGTTGCCCTTGACGAGCAGGCGGCTGCGGATCTTGAGGGCGATCCAAGAATCCGAGTGCTCGGGGTAGCTGGACTTGATTTTGATTTCGTTTTTCACGCCCATGACTCCCGGAAGATTTTCCACGGTGTCGGCGGCGAGTGCCTTGTCGTCTTTGTCCTGCACGGTGCCGGTGAGGGTCACGATGCCGTCGTTGGCTTTCACCTTCACGTGATCCTCGAGGACCGTGCGGTAGTTGTAGGAGGCCTTGGCGGCCTCCTCGATCTTACGATCGGTTTCAGACGAGGCGAACAGCGCGACCGGGCTGGCGAGTAGAAGGAGCAGGGCTGGCAGGTTTTTTGTTTTCATAAGATTCGGGGGACAGATTACTCCGAGTCGCACGCTGCCGCTATGGGGCACTGACCTACCGGTGCTTAGTTTACAGAGTCTCACGTGATTGATTTTTAAAAAGGTGAGGAGCAGGGGCTACGCTTTGGGCTAAACATTTGGGGTGAGGCGGGGCGCAGTAGGATGGGACGAAGCAGCCAAAACCGAACGACCCGAC
>JANXLP010000318.1 GCA_025355125.1 Opitutaceae bacterium
GCCGATTAAATCAAGCCCGCAGCCCCCAGCTTTCGAATCCCCACACCCCTCTTCCAATCGGCAATCGCCAATCGCCAATCGCCAATCGCCACTCGGCAATCCCTCCGCCCCGCGCTAACGTGAATTCCCCCAGTTCATCCCCAATCGGCAATCGCCAATCGCCACTCGGCAATCCCTCGGCCGCCGCCGTCGATTCGGCCAACCCCTGGCCCGGCCTCTCCACCTTCACCGAAGAACAGCGCGCCTTCTTCCACGGTCGCGACGAAGAGGCCCGCGAACTGACCCGTCGCCTTGAGCGCAAAACCCTCACCGTCCTCTTCGGCCAATCCGGTCTCGGCAAATCCTCGCTTCTCCAAGCCGGCGTGTTTCCGCGTCTCCGCGCCGCGGGCTTTTGCCCGATCTACGTCCGTCTCGATCATGCCCCCGACGCGCCGTCGCTGGCTGAGCAGATCAAGCCTTCCGTCTTCGCCGCGACCTCGCTCATGGGCACGTGGTCGCAGACGGGCTCCGCCGTCGCGGGCGAAACGCTCTGGGAATTCTTTCACCACCGCGACGACGTCCTCCGCAGCGGCTCCGGTCAGCTCCTCACGCCGCTTCTCGTCTTCGATCAGTTTGAAGAACTCTTCACGCTCGGCGCCGCCGCCGACTCGACCCGGGCCCGCGCGCAGGAATTTCTCGTCCAGCTCGCTGATCTCGTAGAAAACCGCCCGCCCGCGAGTTTCGAGGCACGCCTCGATGCCGGCATGCTCGACGCGGAAAAATTCGATTTCGCCCGCAGCGATTACCGCGTGCTCATTTCCCTGCGCGAGGACTACCTGCCTCATCTTGAGAGCCTCAAGGCCACGATGCCCGCGCTCATGCAGAACCGCCTCCGCCTCACGCGCCTCTCCGGCGCACAGGCGCTTGAGGCCGTCGTGAAACCCGCGCCCGGCCTCGTCACCGAGGAGGTCGCCCGCGCCATCGTCGCCTTCGTCGCCGGCCGCGCCGATCTCGCCCAAGCCGAGGTCGAGCCCGCGCTGCTCAGCCTCGTCTGCCGCGAACTCAACCACCGCCGCCGCACCGCCGGCGCCGCCACCATCGACGCCGCGTTGCTCGAGGGCTCCCGCGACACCATCCTTGTCGAATTCTACGAGCGCACGCTCGCCGACCAGCCTCCCGCCGTGCGCAACTTCGTCGAGGACGAGTTGCTCACCGATTCCGGTTACCGCGAAAACATCGCCCTCGAACGCGCGCAAAAACTTCTCGCCGCCGCCGGGGCGCCGCCCGCTGCACTCGACACCCTCGTCGCGCGTCGGCTTCTCCGCATCGAGGAGCGCCTCGACGTCCGCCGCATCGAGCTCACCCACGACGTGCTCTGTGGCGTCGTCAAATCCAGCCGCGCTGTCCGCCTCTCGCGCGAAGCGCAGGAAACCGCCGAGCGCCAGCTTGCCGCCACGCAGGCCAAGGAACGCGCCGCCGCCCGTGCCCTGTGGCGTGCGCGCGTCATCGCGACCGTCTGCGGCGTGCTCGCCCTCGGCGCCGCCGGCAGTGCGGTCTTCGGTTATTTTAATCTCCAGCGCGCCCACTCCGCCGAGACCGCCGCCGTCGCTTCCGGGAAAATGGCGCTGCAGGCGCAGGCGCTGGCCGAGACCGCCCGGCTCTCGGCCGACACCGCCCGCGGCCAAGCCGAGGAGCTGCTCGGCTTCGTGCTCGACGATCTCCAAGAGCAGCTCACCGCCTACGGCCAGCTCCGCATCCTCCTCGACGTGAACGAACGCGCCGTCACCTATTACGAGAAACTCGGCCCGGCCGGCCAGACGCCCGCCACCCGCCTCGGCTATGCCCGTGCGTTGGCGAATCTCGGCAACTCCCTCAGTATGCAGGGCGACCTCCAGAGCGGCGGCTACAATCTCGAAAAAGCCGTGCAGCTCTACGAGACGCTCGCGTCATCCGCTCCGCTCGGCTCCGCCGTCCAGATCGACCGGGCGATCGCTCTCATCCAGCTCGCGCGGCACCGCTCCCAGACCAGCAACTTCACCGAGTCCGAGCAGTTCGCCGCCCGGGCCGAGGCTCTGCTGCGACCGCTGCTCGCCGATCCCGCGCTCGGCGGCCGGGCCCAGCGCCGGCTGGCCGACGCGCTGGAGCGCCGGGGGTTCAGTCTTCTGCGCGGCGGTCGCTACGCCGAGAGCGTGACCGCCTACACCGCCGCGCTCGCCGCCGCAGAGTCGGCCGACCAGCGGCCGCCCTTGCCCCGCCGCCCGGGCCTCGCCGCCGCCTCGATTTTGCCATGGCTTGGCGGGGCCCTCGCCTCGGCCGACCGCCGGGAAGAGGCCGCCTCGGCCAATCGCGAAGCGCTGGTGCGACTGCGCGCCTTTTTGGAGCGTGAGCCCTACCTGGCGAGTGCCCGTCGGCAGCTGGCCTATGCCGCCAGCAACGCCTCACGCACCGCCCGTTCGCAATGGGATTTCGCCGCCGCCGAGACGGCCAACCGGGAGGCGACCGAGAGCTACGAGCAGTTGCTGAAACTCGATCCGGAAAACGTCACCTACCGCAACAATCTCGCCACCACCTACGCGGATACGGCCTTTAGCGCCGGCCTGCGCCGCGATTATGCGGCGGCCGAGCGTGCCGGGACGGAAGCCAGCCGCATGTTGGGCGGCCCCGGCGCCTCGTCGTTCATGAAGGGCAACGAGATTACCGGCGCCGGTGAGCTCGCGCTCCTCGCGGTCAACCGGGGCGGCGACGCCGATGTCGCCCGGCACGTGGCCAAGATGCGTTCGCTCGCGGCAGAAATCAACGCCGGCGTCCCGGCGGAATCACCGGACCGGCTGCAAACCGACGCCTACGTGCAAGGTTACGCCCTGGTCGTGGACTTCGAGCGTGGCAAACTCCCGGAGGTGCGGCGGCAGGCCGCCGCCCTGATGAAGAAACTCGCCCCGGCCGCCGGGAAAAACGATTTCGCGCGGGAAGGCCTCAGCCAGACTTACGAACTGGAGGCGCAGACGGCGTGGGCGCAGGGCGATGGCCCTGCGGCGCTCACCGCCTACGAAGCGTTTCTCAGCCTGCGTCCGCCCCTGCCGCCGAAACCGTCGCTGAACCGCCGCCATGGAGAGATCGGCGTGCAGCTCTGGAGGGCCCAGATCCTCGCCGCCGCCGGCCGCCGCGCCGAAGCGCGCGAGCTCGTGGTGCAGCTTGAACCCGAGATCGAGACCGTGTGCGGCGCCGCTCCCGATGAAGCCTTCACCCGTTTCACCCGCGGTCGCGCCCGCTGGGTCCGTGCGAGCGTGGACGACACCCTCGACCCCGCCGCCCGCCACACCCTGCTCAACCAGGCGCTCGCCCTGCTCCGCCCGCTCGCCGCCGCCGGCCAGCTCACCTCCTCCGAGCGCCGGACCGATCTCGCCCGCGTCGAGGCTGCGCTCGCACAGCTCGACGGGAAACCGTGAGGGGAACGCTCAACGCGCAACTTTTAACGCTGAACGCTGAATGCCGTCATCAAACCAGAGTTGCGGTAGGGCCGGCGCTCGCCGCCGGGCCGCTGGCAGCATCACGCCACGCCGGCCTGCCGGCGATCGGCTGGCCTCCATCGAAGGGACCGACCCTTGAGCGTTAAACGTTCAGCGTTAAACGTTGAGCGTTCCGCGCCGCGCGGAGCGGTTCAGCGGGCACTCCAGGCTTGTTTGCCGATTAGAAATCGAATTCTAATTGGCAAATGATCAAGCGGACCATCGCGGCCTTGGTGGAAGCGCGGCTGGGGGATTACCCGGCGGTCGGGCTCGTCGGGCCGCGGCAGGCGGGCAAGACGACCCTCGCGCGGGCGCTGTCGCCGGTGTATTTCGACTTGGAGCAGCCGGGCGAGCGCCTGCGCCTCGACGTGCAGTGGGATGCCCTGATGAAGCAGCGGAAACTGGTCGTGCTCGACGAGGCGCAGGCGTGGCCGGAGGTGTTTCCGCGGCTGCGCGGGGCCATCGACGCGGACCGCCAACGGGTCAGGCGCTTCCTGCTGCTCGGCTCGGTGTCGCCCGCGCTGATGCGAGAGGTGTCGGAGTCGTTGGCGGGGCGGCTGGGGCTGGTCGAGCTGGCGCCGTTGCTCGCGGCGGAGCTGCCCAAGATTCCGTTGGCCGAGCGTTGGTTGTGCGGCGGTTTTCCCGAGGGCGGGGTGATGGGCGGCGGGCGGTTCCCGCAGTGGCAGACGGATTACCTGACGCTGCTGGCGCAGCGCGATCTGCCGGGGTGGGGCCTGCCGGCGAAACCGGCGGTCACGGAGCGGTTGTTGCGGATGACGGCGGCGGTCCATGGGCAAATCTGGAACGCGAGCCAGGTGGGCCAGAGTCTCGGGCTGAGCTATCACACGGTGAACAGTTACCTCGAATTTTTGGAGGGAGCGTTTTTGTTGCGCCGTCTGCTGCCGTGGCTGCCCAATCTGAAGAAGCGGCTCATCCGCTCACCGCGCGTTTACTGGCGCGACAGCGGTCTTTTGCACGCGCTGCTCGGCGTGCGCGACGCCGATGAATTGCTGCACCAGCCGTGGGTGGGCGCGAGCTGGGAGGGCTTTGTGATCGGGCAGGTCGTGGAATGGCTGGCGGCGCGCGGCCGGCCGGTCGCGCCCCACTATTTCCGCACGACGGACGGCTACGAGATGGACTTGGTTTTCAAGCTGGGGCGCCATCTTTGGGCGGTGGAGGTGAAACTCACCTCGAGCCCGGACCAGGCGGATTTTGCCCGGTTCAACGCGGCGGCGGATTTGATTGATGCGGACCGCCGGGTGTTGGTCGCCCAAGTGAACAAGACCGTTTTTAACGGGAAAAGCGGGATCGCGTCATTGCCGGGCCTGCTCGAACTGCTGGAAAATGAAATCGCCTGAGCTTTGGCCGGAAAAACGCTCACTACCCAACGTCTAACTTTTAACCCCCCCCAATGGATAAACCCGCAACCAGGCCCCGGAGGACGACACGTTGAGCGTTACGAGTTCAGCGTTGGACGTTGCGCGTTCCGCGCCCCGCGGCGCCGTCTTCCTTAGCTACGCGTCGCAAGACGCGGAGGCGGTGTTGCGCATCGCGGAGGCGTTGCGGGCGGCGGGCGTGGAGGTGTGGTTTGATCAAGATGAGTTGGTCGGTGGCGACGCGTGGGACGCGAAAATTCGCGGACAGATCGGTTCGTGCGCGTTGTTCGTGCCGGTGATTTCCGCGGTGACGCAGGCGCGGCTCGAAGGATATTTTCGATTGGAGTGGAAGCTCGCGGCGCAGCGCACGCACACGATGGCGGATGAGAAAACGTTTTTGCTCCCCGTCGTCATTGATGCGACGCGCGACGCGGACGCCAAGGTGCCGATGGAATTCAAGGCCGTGCAGTGGACGCGGCTGCTCGGCGGCGATGGCGCGGAGAAATTTTGCGCGCGGGTGGGGAAATTGTTGGGCGGCGAAAGTGTGGTCGCTGGTTCCGATGTAGGGGCGCGCCTCGTGCGCGCTCAGGACGAAGGGCGTGGACGAACCACGCCCCTACGCAAACCGGCGCGCGCGTGGCTCGTCCCGGCGATCATCGGCGTCACCGCAGTCCTCGCGCTCGCGCTTTGGCAGCCGTGGCGGGCTAAGGAAAAACCCCTGTCGCCCATCTCGCCTGCGGCGTCGATTGCGCCAGCTGCTCCGCTCTCCGAAACCCAAAAACTTCTCGCCCAAATCAACACCATCGGGGCGAAGCAGGGCGACGCGACCCATGACGAGTTGGTGCTGGCGGAAGACCTCGGGGCGCAAGTCGTCGCCAAGGAACCGACGAACGCCGACGGTTGGGCCGCCTACGCGCAGGCCACGATCGCGCGGGCTTATTTTGATTCCGACGTCTCACGCCAAGCGCCGGCGCTCAGTCGCGCGCAACGCGCGGTCAGTCTGGCGGGCGAGGCCTTCGAGCCACGGTTCGCGTTGGCGAAGGCTTATCGGGGCCGCCCTACTACGCACGAGGAAGGCCTGCGCTTGCTGCAACAACTCGTCCGGGAACGCCCGGACGACAGGCGCATCTGGCGGGAACTCGCTTCGGCGCTGAACGCGGAAGGTAGATACGACGAAGCCCTCGCGGCGATCGATCACGCCATCGCGCTGCCCGGCGGCGATCCCTATGCTTGGAACACCCGCTCCGGCATCCTGCTGAATGCGGGGCGAACCGAGGAGGCGATGGCGGCGGCGGAGCGTTCGCTGGCCCTCCACGTCGGCCCCAAGGCGTTGATGGGTAAGGGCTATATTCAGGTGTTCGTCCGCGATGACTTCGACGCGGCGGCCGCCACGATCGACCAGATTCCCGGTTCGTTCCTGATCCGGGAATTTGAAACGTGGGCCTACGGATCGTTCTGGTTGAATGCCCGCCAGCCCGAAAAATGCCTGGCGCGCTTCCGGGCGTTCGACGGCGATTTCGTCATCGGCAGGCCGAAGGGCTACTATATGGGCCGGGCGCTGGAGATGACCAGTCGCGCCGAAGCCGCCCAATTGGAATGGCGCGCGGCGCTCCGGCTCGTCGAAATCAAATTGGGCGCGCAGGCGAACGATCCGGAATTGCTCGTCTGGAAAACCATGCTGCTGGCGTGCCTCGGGGAAAAGGACGCGGCCGAAAGAATGCTACCCTTGGTGCGCCAACTCGACCTGCCTGATGGCGAACTGCCGGTCCCGATCATTCTCGCCCGCTTGGGACGGAATGAAGAGGCGATCGCGGAACTCGAAGCCCGTTGGTCCAATTCCAGCTCCCGGTTCGCCCGCGAGGCCCGGACGACCGTGTTGCACGATGCGTTCTTCGATCCACTGCGCGGCAACCCGCGCTTCCAAGCATTCGTCGAAAAAATCCGCAACGATCCGCGCTTTCCGATTCCGGAGAAGAAACCGGCCCTGTCGTCCATCGCCCCGAGCGCCTTGCCCACGCCAGATAACAAATCCGTCGCCGTCCTCGCCTTCGCCAATCTCTCCGACGACAAGGCCAACGAGTATTTTTCCGACGGCATCAGTGAGGAGTTGCTCAACGTGCTGGCCAAGGTGCCGGGGCTGAAGGTGTCAGCGCGGACCTCGGCGTTTTATTTCAAGGGCAAGGAAGTGCCGATCCCCGACATCGCGAAGCAGCTCGGCGTCGCCTATGTCGTCGAGGGCAGCGTGCGCAAACAGGGCGACAAGGTCCGGATCACTGCGCAGCTCATCAAGGCGGCTGACGGGTTCCACGTGTGGAGCGATACGTTCACGCGCGACCTGAAAGACATCTTCGCCGTGCAGGACGAGATCGCCGGACTCATTGCGCAAAACCTGCAGCTGAAGCTCGGCATGAAATCAGCGCCCCGGGTGGTCAACCCCGAGGCCTTTGCGTTGTTCCTGCAGGGTCGCGCCATCATCAACCGCGGGGTGCCGGACGACCACGCGAAAGGAATCCAGTGTTTCAAGGATTCCCTCGCGCTCGACGGAGGCTCGGCGCTGACGTGGGCTTGGCTGGCCACGAGCTACGGCACCGCCGCCGCGCAGAACACGATGCCGGCCGCGCCGGCTTGGGCCTTGGCGCGCGAGGCGGTGAATCGTGCGCTCGCGCTCGATCCGGAGGTGGTGGAAGGGCATTATGCGTTGGGGAGCCTGCAGTTTCTCGCTGATTGGGACTGGGCCCGGGCGGATGCATCGTTGCAGCACGCCCTGCTTCTGGCCCCCGGCGATGCCAGCACGCTGGGCCAGGCTTCCAATCTGGCGGCGGCGCTGGGGCAGGGGGAGCGCGCCGTGCAGTTGGGCCGCCAGGCCGTGGCGCTCGATCCGCTGAACTACTTCCCCGCCTTCGTCCTGGGCAAAGCCTATTTCCGCACCGGACGTTACGCTGAAATGGAAAAACTGGCGGAGCAGATGATCGCGGTGAACGCCGCGGGGCGTTTCGGTCCCCTCTTTCTGGCGTTTGCCCGCCTGCTGCAAGGCCGGGTTGCCACCGCGGCGCAGGCGGCCGAGCAGATGGAACCTGGCGCCTTTCAGCTCATGTGTTTGGCGCTGGTGCGCCATGCGCAGGGTCGGGGCGCGGAATCCGACGCCGCGTTGAATGAGCTGAAGGCCAGGGATGTCCAAAGCCGTGGTTATCTAATCGCCGAGGTTTATGCCTACCGCGGCGAGGCCGACCAAGCTTTCCAATGGCTGGAAAACTCCTATCGCACGCGCGATTCCGGGCTGACGTGGCTGGTCGGCGACCCGTTCATGCAGAGCCTGCACGGCGACACCCGCTGGGCCGCTTTGTTGAAAAAAATGAACCTGCCCGATTCGCCCGCCCGATGAGCACCGGTGATAATAAGGCGGTGTTCCTCAGCTACGCGTCGCAAGACGCGGAGGCGGCGAAGCGCATCGCGGAGGCGTTGCGCGCGTCGGGCGTCGAGGTGTGGTTCGACAAGAACGAATTGGTGGGCGGCGATGCTTGGGACGCGAAGATCAAAAAGCAGATCAAGGAGTGTGCACTCTTCGTGCCGGTGATCTCGGCGGCGACGAATGCCCGGGCGGAAGGTTATTTTCGGCTCGAGTGGAAACTTGCGGTGGATCGCTCGCACCTGATGGCGGACGATGCGCCGTTTCTTTTTCCGATTGTGATCGGCGATATCGCCGATGCCACGGCGCGGGTGCCGGATAAATTTCGCGAGGTGCAGTGGACGCGGCTGCGGCTGGATGAGACGCCGGCGGAACTCGCGACGCGCGTGGTCAAACTGCTGGGCGGGGCCGTCGGCGAACCTGTGCGTTCGCCCCAGCGGGATCGCGAGCACACGCCGGCGGGCAAATCGAAGAGGCCGGCTTGGATTGGCTATGCGGGGACCGCGGTCGGACTGGTGTTTGCCCTCGTGTTTGGGCTGCGCCCGTTCTGGCAATCGATGCGCGGCCGCGACGAAGATTCCCCACCGGGAACGCGGCGTGCCGCCAAATCCAAACCGGAGGCGCCTGAGTCGCCGGCGGCGCCGGTCGCCGCGTCCACCACGCAAGATCCGCAGATCAAGCGCGCAGTCGAGATCGTCACTTCGGCCGAGACCACTTTGGCCGATGTAGCGCTGGCGGAGGACCTCGTGAAGGCGGCGCTGAACGCGCGGCCGACGGATGTGGCGGCGACGCTGGCGATGGGGCGCGTGCAGGTTTATTTTCTGTTGCGCGGGTATGATCGCAGCGAGGAACGCTATGCCCTGGCGAAACTCTACGCGGAGCGCGGTCTCGGCCTGGCGCCCGCCGATCCCGACGCCATGGCCATCATGGCCACCTATCTCTATCGACGCGACGTGGATTTGCCCCGTGCGCTCAAGCTGCTCC
>JANXLP010000208.1 GCA_025355125.1 Opitutaceae bacterium
GCTCGCGACGATGTCGTCGTTCGGCTCGGGCGCCCCCGGCGGTGTGTTCACCCCGTCGCTCTTCATGGGCGCGAGCGTGGGCTACCTTTTTGGGACCGCGATGCACGGCGTGTGGCCGACGGCAGCGCAGGATCCGCGGGCGTTTGCGCTCGTGGGCATGGGGGCGTTTCTTTCGGCCGTGAGTCACGCGCCGGTGATGGCGGTGATCATGCTCTTCGAGATGACGCTGAGCTACGACATCATCCTGCCGCTCATGCTGTGCAGCGTCGTCGCCTATTACACGGCGAAAGGATTGGAGGGCCGCTCTCTTTACAGTGAGGCGTTGAAGAAAAAAGCGGCCGAAACGCCGGGCGGTTCGGGCTCCGCCTTCGGCCTGGGCCAGGTGGCGGAGCTGATGAAGCGCAAGCCGCCCACGCTGCCCCGCGGCGCGCACTTCGCCGAGATCGCCACGATGTTTCTCTCGATGCGCGTGAACAACCTCTACGTGACCGACGCCGAAGATCGTTTTCTCGGCGCCGTTTCCTTGCACGACATCAAACCCTACCTCGGCGAGCCCGAGTTGGCGGAGTTGGTCATCGCGAGCGATATTCTGCGCGAGGATTTTCCGCGCGTGGCCCCGGAGGCGACGTTAAGCGAAGCGTTGGGACGTTTTCTGAATTTCGAAGCCGAACGGCTCCCGGTCGTGAATGGCGACGGCAAGTTGCTCGGCAGTCTTTCCAAGGGTGATCTGCTACTCGCGCTAGTGGAGATGCGCAAAAAGCCGGCGGCCGCCTAGTTTCGGTTCGGAACCGAGAGGCGCCGCCTCGGGCGGCGACAGGATCGTTGAATTTAGCCGTCGAGAGGGTGTTTTGCGGCTTTGTCACAATGTCGCCACCTGTTCGTAACAATAGGGGGGTAGGATACGGGCGTTTTCATCACGCAAACACCAAATCCTACACTCATGTCGCTCAAGAAATCCCACTGGCTCGCGTTGCTCGGCACCGCCTGTCTCTCCGTTGGTTCGGCGCTCGCCCAAGACAGCGGCCCGCTCATCGATCTCCTCATCAAAAAGGGTGTCGTCACCGACCAGGAAGCCGAAGAACTCCGCATCGATCTCCAAAAGGACTTCGTCGCCAATTCTTCGGCCGGTAAACTCAATCTCAGCTCCTCGATCTCCGAGTTCAAACTCTCCGGCGATCTCCGCATCCGGCACCAGATCGAGACGCAGGCGCCCGCCACGGCGACCGGTAGCTCGGTGGTGACCAACGAGCGCGTCCGCGAGCGCTTCCGTTTCCGTTTCAACGGCGATGTCGCCCTGCAAAAAGGCTGGAGCACGGGTTTCGCGCTCGAGACCGGTCAAGCCGCCGACTCCGGAAATCAGACCTTCGATTTGGCGAACGACGATTACAGCATCTTCCTCGCCCGCGCCTACGTCACCTACGCGCCGAACCTCAACTGGTCGTTCTCGGCTGGTAAGTTCAAGCAGCCGCTCTACACGACGGATCTTGTCTGGGATGCCGACATCAACCCCCAGGGCTTCACGGAAAACTACAAATACTTCATCGGCTCGAAGGACACCTTTGAACTCCGCGCGATGCAGAACATCATGACGGATCGCCCCGAGGCCACACCCGGTCCCGGCGGCCGCGACGCCTGGCTCTTCGCCCAGCAGGCCGTTTACACCCACTACTTCGGCAAGGACGCGCTCAACAGCCTGATCCTCGCTCCCGGTTTTTCGAAATATAACCAGTCCACCATCGCCGGCGCGACCAACGAGAATCCCTTCAACGGATCGACTCGCGGCCTCGGTATCCTCACCTTTGCCGGTGAAGCCAATTGGATGAACGTCCGTGGCGCTGGCACGGCGGTGAAACTCTACTGGGACGCGGGTTACAATCTTGAGTCCGGCACCCGTGTTTATAAGGTTTACGGTCTGAATCCCACCCGTTGGAACGATGACCCGTTCGCCTGGCTCGCGGGCATTGGCTACAGCTATGGCACGGGTAAGGTCGCCGGCGACTACAGCGCCAAGCTCGACTACCGCAGCATCGGTCTCGGCTCGCTGGATGTGAACACGACTGATTCCGACTTCGGCTTTGGTTTCCTCAATCAAGAAGGTGCCAAACTTGCGCTCAGCTACAATGTGACCGACTTCGTGAACTTCAACGTCACGTATTTCCACACGACGAATATCCAGAAAAACCTTACCGCTGCTGCGGGCGCGGGTGGCGTTTTGGCCTCCCGTGATCATACCCAGCTCCTCCAGCTCGATCTCGTCCTCAAGTTCTAATCAGCGCTCCTAAAAACTCGAAAACCCGTTCCCATGAAAAAATCAATTCTCATCCTCGCCGCGCTCGCCGCCGCGACCACCGCCTCGGCGCAGAAACTCGTGATCAAGGGCTCCGATACCCTCGGCGCTAAACTCGTCCCCACGCTCGCCGAAGAATACAAGGCCCGTCACCCGGCCGTCTCCTTCGAGATCGCGGCGGAAGGTTCCACCACCGGTATCTCCGCCATCATCGACGGCACCGCTCAGATCGGCATGTCCTCCCGCCGTGCGAAGACCACCGAGGTCTCCGCCGCTCAGGCCAAGGGCGTCACCATGAAGCCCATGATCGTCGCCTATGATGGCATCGCGATCATCGTGAACTCGAACAGCCCCGTGAGCACGCTCACCAAGCGCCAGGTCGAGCAGATCTTCGCCGGTGACATCACCGATTGGTCCGCGGTCGGCGGCTCCGCCGGCAAGATCTCGATCTACACCCGCAACACCTCGTCCGGCACCTACTCGGACTTCAAGGACCTCGCGATGAAGAAGCGCGATTACGCCGGATCTTCGCAGAAGATGGCTGGTAATGAGCAGATCACCTCTGAAGTTGCGAAGAACCCGAACGGCATCGGCTATGTCGGCCTCGCCTACATCCACGACGCCGGCATCAAAGTCGTTTCCATCGAGGGCCTGCTGCCCAGCAAGGAGACCGTGCTCTCCAAGAAGTATCCCTACGCCCGCCCGACGTTCTACTACACCAACGGCGAGCCTACGGGTGAAGCCGCGAAGTTTGTCGAGTTCACGCTGAGCGACGAAGGCCAGAAAATCGCCGAGAAGATCGGCTTCGTGGCCATCCGCTGAGCATCCGTCATCATAATGCGACCCAAGGCCCGCTTGACCGACAGTCGGCGGGCCTTTGTGTCACTACACGTTTAAGCCCATCTCTCGCTCTTCCGCACTCATGGACACCCCGCGCCCGGCTCCGGCATCGGATTTTTTGGTCAACAAAAAGCGCATCCGTGTGTTCGGGCTTTCCTTCGACGACGCGGTCAAGATCTTCTTTGGCGGCAATGCTATCGTCTCAGTCCTAGTCCTCGCGCTCATCACCTATTTTCTCTTTCAGGAAGGATTTGGTTTCTTCGGGCAGAATCACCGCAATCTCCTCACGTATCGCCAGGCCGGGCTCGAATACGTCGATTTCATCCGCACGCAGGAAAGCGCCCACACCGCGCTGACACGCTATCTCTCCGATCTGCGTCTCCGCCAGTTCAACGACCTCACGGTCGCCAAAAAGCAATCACCCGCCGCCGCCAATCAGGCGCTCGCCGCCTTCGACGAATTCGCCGCGCAGTATGGTGACGCGGTCGAGCCGCTTCGCGGTCTCGTCTCCGATCTCACGGAGCAGGCGACCGCCATCAAGACGAAGTTCCTCATCGCCGAGGATAAAAAAGTCGAGCGCCAGCAGCTCGCCGCCGAGGGCAAGTCCGTCGAGG
Source organism: Opitutaceae bacterium (assembly GCA_025355125.1). GTDB lineage: Bacteria > Verrucomicrobiota > Verrucomicrobiia > Opitutales > Opitutaceae > Tous-C4FEB. The sequence continues at coordinate 3,742 of JANXLP010000208.1, forward strand.
CCGCCGCCGTCGTCATCGAAACCGTCGATTTTGCGACTGAACTCAAGACCCTCACCGGCACGCTACCGATTTATAAGGAAACCACCGCCGAGTTCGCCAAGAAACTCGACGCTGCGCTGGTCGCCGCGCCGACGATGCCCATGCCGGAACTCGCCGGGCGGCTGGATCGTTTTCGCCAGCTCACGCGTGACTACTTAGCGACGTTTCCCGCGACCACCCGTAGCCTGGAGACGTGGGACTACACCCGCGACGTGCCGTGGTATCAGTCGTTCACCGCTTTTCTTTTCGGCCGCGAGTGGCTGACCGCGAGTTTTTGGCAGGATTGGTATGGCATTGTCCCGCTCTTCGTGGGCTCGCTGATGGTCTCGCTCGTCGCCCTGCTCATCGCCGTCCCGATGGGCGTTGGCGCCGCGATCTACGTCAACCAGATCGCCAGCGTGGCCGAGCAGCGTTTCATCAAACCCTGCATCGAGTTCATCTCCGCCATTCCCTCCGTGGTCCTCGGTTTCTTCGGCATCGCGGTGCTCGGCCAGTTCCTCCGCTGGCTCTCGCAGCAGGAGGCGCTCGCGTGGGTGCCCGGCTTCCCGTTCAGCGAGCGGCTCAACATTTTGACCGCCGGTTGTCTCCTCGCGCTGATCGCGGTGCCCACGATTTTCACCCTCGCCGAGGACGCGCTGCAAAATGTGCCCAAAGCCTTTAAGGAAGCTTCCTTCGCCCTCGGCGCGACGCGGCTCCAGACGATCATTAAGATCGTCGTGCCCGCCTCGCTCTCCGGCATCATCTCGGCCGTCCTCCTAGGGCTTGGGCGCGTGATCGGCGAGACGATGGTGGTCCTCCTCTGCGCCGGTAACCGCATCGCGATCCCCGATTTCACCGCCGGTCTGGCGGTCGTGACCCAGCCCGTCCACACCATGACCGGTATCATCGCCCAGGAAATGGGCGAAGTGGTGCGCGGCAGCATTCACTATCGCGCGCTCTTCGTGGTGGGTATCTGCCTCTTCTTCCTCTCGCTCGCGATCAACTTCCTCGCGCAGAAAATCGTGAACAAATACCGCATCTCCATCGGCTGAACCCATGAGCGCGTCCACCCGTCACATTTTCCAAACCCAGCCCTCCGCCGCCCGCAGCCGGGAGGCGGGCGTGGTCTGGCTGTTCCGGTTCGCCACTTACCTTGTGCTCGTTTGCGGCGCGTTGGTTTTTGGCAATATCGTTTTCAAAGGGTCGCAGACGGTCTTCACGACCAAGGCGCCGTTCATCAACGTGCCCTTTCTCACGGAGGCTCCCGAGTCCCTCTATGTTTTTGAATACAAGGGCGAGAAAATGGAAATGGGCGACCGCGCCTTCCGCGCTTTCAAGGTCGAGCACCCCGATGCGAAGGACGTGAAGAGCGAGAGCTACGTCTACTCAGCCGGAGGGATTTTCCCCTGCATCGTCGGCACGGTGCTGCTCGTCGTCGGCTCGATGATCATCGCGCTCACGCTCGGGGTCAGCGCCGCCGTCTATCTGAGCGAATACGCCAAACAGGGCCGCGTCGTGACCGCCATCCGGCTCGCGATTCTCAACCTCGCCGGTGTGCCCTCCATTGTGTTTGGCCTCTTCGGTCTCGGGCTCTTTGTGATCTATCTCGATTGGAACGTATCGCTGATCGCCGGCTGGTTCACGCTCGCGCTGATGGTCTTGCCCGTGGTCATCACCGCCTCGGAAGAATCGTTGAAAGCCGTGCCGAAAGGTTTCCGCGAGGGCTCGCTCGCGCTCGGCGCGACCAAGTGGCAGACGATCCGCAAGAACGTGCTCCCCTACGCGCTACCCGGCATCCTGACCTCGTCGATCCTCGGCATCGCCCGCGTCGCCGGCGAGACCGCGCCCATCATGTTCACCGCCGCCTACGTGGTGCGCGACAAGTTGCCGTGGGAAGGCCTGGCCTCCGTGAAGGAGTTTTTCTTCCAAGGCGTGATGGCGTTGCCCTACCATATTTACGTCGTCAGCTCCAAGATCCCGCAGAACGAATACACCGAACGGGTGCAATATGGCACGGCCTTCGTCTTCCTGATGATCGTCGCCCTGATCGCCACCGCCTCCATCGTGCTTCGCAACAACCTTCGTAACCGTTACAAATGGTGACCTCCCGGTCACCTCTCGCCCCGTCATGACCGCCGCCACCTCCACCGCCTTCGCCATGGATATCAGCCCGACCACGCCGCCGCCCGCCCGTCCGATCTCGACCCTGCCCAGCGTATCGACGTCTGCGCCGACCGCGGCCCCGGCTCCTGCCCACGAGACCCTCATCGACATCGACCACGTCGATTTCTTCTACGGCGCCTCGCAAGCGCTCCACGACATCAACCTCAAGATCGAGGACAAGAAAGTCACCGCCTTCATCGGCCCCTCCGGCTGCGGAAAATCCACGCTCCTCCGCTGCCTGAACCGCATGAACGACCTCATCGAGGGCACTCGCGTGGCCAAGGGCCAGATTAAGATCCGGGGCATCGACATCTACGACCGCAGTGTGGACGTCATCGAACTCCGCAAACGCGTCGGCATGGTTTTTCAGAAGTCGAATCCCTTCCCGAAATCCATCTACGAAAACATCACCTACGGCCTCCGCCTGCAGGGACGTTCCAACAAGTCCGATCTCGACGCCGTCGTGGAAAAATCCCTCCGCGGCGCCGCGCTCTGGGATGAAGTGAAGGATCGTCTGCACACTTCCGGCCTCGGCCTGTCCGGCGGCCAGCAGCAGCGCCTGTGCATCGCCCGCGCCATCGCGGTCGAGCCCGAGGTGATCCTGATGGACGAGCCCTGCTCGGCGCTCGATCCCATCGCGACCGTCAAGGTCGAGGAACTGATCCAGGAATTGCGCACGAAATTCACCATCGTGATCGTCACGCATAACATGCAGCAGGCCGCGCGTTGCTCCGACAAGACCGCCTTCTTCTACATGGGCAAACTCATCGAATACGCCGACACCCGCGCGATCTTCATGAATCCCGCCAACGCCCAGACCGAAGCCTATGTCTCCGGCCGCTTCGGCTAATCCCCAAACCCTTTACCGACATGACCCACTACTCCGAAGAAATGACGCGGCTCAAAGAGAGCCTGCTGGCGATGGCGAGCCACTCTGAATCCGCCGTGGCCCGCGCCATGCGCGCCCTCGTCGAACGCGACGACGCACTCGCCCGTCAGGTGCAGGAGGACGACAACATTCTCGACCAATACGAGGTCGAGATCGACGACATCGCCATCCATCTCCTCACGAAAGCACCGCTCGCCACCGAGCTCCGCCTCATCACGGTCGCGATGAAAGTCTCGCAAAACCTCGAGCGCGTGGGCGACGAGGCCGTCACGATTTCCCGCCGCGTGATCGACCTCGGCACCGAGCCCCAGCTCAAGCCCTACGTCGATCTTCCGCGCATGGCCACCATGGCGCTCGAGATGCTCCGCGACGCCATCACCGCCTTCATCAACCGCGATCCGGAGAAGGCCCGCGCCGTCGTTCCGCGCGACGTCGATGTCGATAACCTCAACCGCCAGCTCCACCGCGAACTCTCCAGCTACATGGTTGAGCGCCCTTCCAATATCGGCCGCTGCCTCAATCTCATGGTGATTTCCAAGAGCATCGAACGCATCGCCGACCACGCCACCAACATCGCCGAAGAGGTCGTCTATCTCTACGAGGCCAAAGATATCCGCCACACCGCGGGCAAAGCCAATGAAACCGAAAATCCTAATCGTTGATGATGAGCCCGACGCGCTCGAGGTTCTCGGCTTCAAGCTGCGCGAGTCCGGCTACGTGCCGCTCTTCGCGAAAGACGGCACGCGCGCCCTCACCATCGCGCGCGACGAACGCCCGGCGCTGATCGTCCTCGATCTCATGCTGCCCGAGGTCGATGGCCTCGAGGTCTGCAAAATCCTCCGCCGCGATCCGAACACCGCCTCGATTCCGGTCATCATGCTGACCGCCCGCGCCGCCGAGATGGATCGCGTGCTCGGCCTCGAACTCGGCGCGGACGACTACGTCACCAAGCCCTTCAGCCCGCGCGAACTCGTGTTGCGCATCAAGAAACTGCTGACCCGCGCAGCGACCACCGAGGACGCCGGCGCACACCTGCGTCTGGGTGAACTCGACATCGATGTGCCGCGCCATCAAGTGACGATTTCCGGCCAACCGCTCGTGCTCACCGCGACCGAGTTCAAGCTGCTGGAAATCCTCATCCGCCGCCGTGGCCGCGTGCAGTCGCGCGACCGTCTCCTTCAAGACGTGTGGGGCTACGAGAACCCGATCGACAGCCGCACGGTCGATACGCACATGCGCCGTCTCCGCGAGAAACTGGGCGACGTCGCCCGCTACTTGGAGACTGTGCGCGGCGTCGGCTACCGTTGCCTGGCGGAAGAGTGAGGGTAGGGCGGGTTATCCTTAACCCGCCGCTCCGTTCAGCCCGCTCTTTTTCCCTCGGAAGGCGGACTGAAGCCCGCCCTACTCTCGAAACTTTCACGCGCCATGACGTTCTTCCTCATTCTCCTGCTCGTCCTCACCGCCGCGTTCGCAGTGGCGTGGTGGCTGGAACGTGTCCGGAGAATTCGCACCGAGGATGCGCACCGTCTCGAGCTCGATGAGCAACGCGTGCATCGCGAGGCCGAGCTGCGCGAGCAGACGCAGCGCACGGTGGCGCTTTTCGACCGCATGATCGAGGGCCTGATCGTCGTGGATGCCGCGGGGCGCATCCGCCTAGCCAACCGTGCGGCGGGCGAGCTCTTCGCCTTCTCGCCGCCGGCGACCGGACGCACGATTTTGGAGGCGACGCGGCACCACGAAGTTTCGGCGATGGTCAGCCGGCTCGAACGCGAGCCCGAGATTCTCGGTCATGAGTTGCGCCTGGAGGCCGTGGGTGCGCCAAAATTTCTCCAGGTCAACGCGCTCGCGCTGCGCGACAACATGGGCGGACGCGACGGTGCGATCCTCGTGTTCCACGATCTCACCCGACTACGCCAGCTCGAGGCGGTGCGACAGGAGTTCGTGGCAAATGTCAGCCATGAGCTGCGCACGCCGCTC
>JANXLP010000380.1 GCA_025355125.1 Opitutaceae bacterium
GCTAGAAGCGAAAAATCCCTCCGGCCTCCGCCTCAACGACCTCGCCAATAATTATGGCGACTGGCTCTGCATCCCGAGCGACACGACCTTCGGCACGCACTCGCCGATGAAGAATCTCCTCGCGACCGCCTACTGGGCCGACGACGCCGCGAAGATGGCCCGCCTCGCCCGCGAACTCGGCCGCCCCGCAGAAGCTGCGCGTTTCGACGCGATGTTCGAAAAAATCCGCGCCGCCTTCCAACGCGAGTGGCTCCGCTCCGACGGTGAACTCGCCGTCGATACGCAGACCGCCTACCTCCTCGCGCTCGCCTTCGATCTTCTCCCCGGCGAAGTCCGCGCCCACGCGGCCGACCGTCTCGTCGCCAACATCGCCGCGCTCGATTGGCATCTCAGCACCGGCTTCATCGGCGTGAGTCTGCTTAACCCGATCCTCACGCTCACCGGCCACGCCGACGTCGCCTACAAGCTCCTCCTATGCGACGACTATCCTTCGTGGCTCTACCCCGTGAAACACGGCGCGACGACCATCTGGGAGCGCTGGAACGGTTGGACGAAAGAAGAGGGCTTCTTCAACCCGCACATGAATTCCCTGAACCATTATTCGCTCGGCTCCGTCGGCGAATGGTTGTTCCGCCACGTCGCCGGCATCGAACTTCATCCCGAGCAAACCGGCTTCCAGCACTTCACCCTCCGCCCGTTCATCGCCGCCGGCCTCACGCACGCCCGCGCGACCTACCGCACGCTGCACGGCGAGATCCTTAGCGCGTGGAAACTCACCGGTGACCAACTCACATGGACAATCCGCGTCCCCGCCAACTGCACCGCGCGCGTCTTCATCCCGAGCGAGCCCGCCACCGCCGTCATCACCGATGGTCTCGCGATCCTCTCCCACGAAAACCGCTTCGCCCTCTGCGAAGCGGCTGCCGGCACCTATCACTTTCAAAGCACGTTCCGTTGTAGAAAGGAGCTTCAGCCCGCGTCTTCCGCCGACTGCACCCCGCACCCGTGAAAAACACGCCCCTCCTCCTCGCGCTTGCTCTCTCCGCCGCCGCCAACTTCGGCCTCGGCGCGCTGGCTTATTCGCGTTGGGTAAATTCGCGTTCGCTCCCTTCCTCACCCGTGGCTCCCGCCTCCGCGGTGCAATTTTCCGCCGCAAAACGCTCTCCCGCCGACTCCGCCAGCCTCGCGCGCGATTCCGCCACGGTCACCGACTCGAGCTACGTCTCCCGCCTCCGTGCCGAGGGCTTCCCGCCCGAGGTCGTCCGTGCGTTGGTGCTCGCGCGCCTCCGCCAAAAATATGCCGACCGCCTCCGCGCCGCGCGTCACCCGCGTGAGTATGCTTATTGGCGCGATTCTCCCTGGTCCAACCCTGATGGCCTCACCCGCGAGGAGCGCGCCGCGATCAACGCCATCAACCGCGAACTCATGGCCGAGGCCAAAACCTTCCTCGGCGCCGACGGCCTCCTCACTCCCGATGAAAAAGCGGCGCGCGAACGCAGGCTCGGCAACCTCTCTCTCGGAAAAATCCAGCGCGTGGATGCCATCGTGAAAGATTACGAAGAACTCACCGCTCATGTCCGCGACCGCGCCAAGGGACTCATCCTCCGCGCCGACCGCGAAGAGTTGCGCGTCCTCGAAAAAGAGCGCCGCGCCGACCTCGCTGCCGCGCTCACGCCCGAAGAACTTCTCGAGTATGACCTCCGCGCCAGCCCGAGCGCATCCGGCATTCGCCAGCGTCTCCAATTCTTCGAGCCGTCTGAGGACGAGTATCGCGCCATCGCGAAACTCCAGGTCGCGTTAGACCCGACTTACGGCATGGCGAACCTCAGCGTTGAGGAACAAGACCTCCGCCGCGCTGCCGAGAAGAATTTCCCTGGTCAAATTCGCGCCGTCCTCTCGCCCGAGCGCTACGCCGACTACATCGTCACCACCGACGGGAATTTCCGCGATACTGCGCACATCCTCCGCCAGGATGGCGTCGAACTCTCGGCCGTGAAGGACATCGTCGCCTTGCAGCAAAGTTTCACCCCGCGCATCGAGGCCGTCCGCAACCAGCCCGGCCTCACGCCCGACCAGCGCGCCGCCGCGCATGCCGCGCTCGCGCAGGAGGTGACTGCTCAGCTCACCGCCAAGCTCGGTGCCGCCACGTTCGCCGACTACGAAAATCATGCCGGTGGGTGGCTCACGCGCCTACGCCCAACGCCCAAACGCTGACGCCCATGTTCTCCCTTCGCGCCCTCTTGCTTGTCTCGCTTGCCGCCAACCTCGCGCTCCTCTTCGCGCTTACTCGCTTCAGTCCGCATCCCGCCGCGCGGTCCACGACCTTTGCCACCGCCAAGGCTCCCGCCGCCCCGCTGCCCGCCGTCTCCTCGTGGACAAAACTCAGCACGTCCGACCTCGACGAATTCTCGCACCGCCTGCACGCCGCCGGCTTCTCCCGCGTGGAAATTCGCGCGATCATGGAGCTGCGCATTCGGGAAAAATTTCCCTTCCGTCCGGCGGGCGACAGCGCGACTTCATATTGGCGGAGTTCCGGTCGCGACGACACCGACCCGAAAGTGATGGCTGAGAGCCAGGTGAACTCGCGCGAGTTCAGCAACGCTTGGGTAAAATATATCGTCCCCGGTCAGATCGCGGACGACCCCGATGAGTTCGATGCCGCCCAGCGGCGTTTCGGAAACCTTACGCTGGAAAAACTCCAGGCGCTGCGAACCCTTCAGGGCGACTACCAGCGACTCGTTAACGATATGTATGCCGCGCCCAAGGCGCCCTCAGGCATCGAAGCCCACAAGGCCTACCAGCTCATCGAAAAAGAGCGCCTCGCCGACTTCGCCAAACTTCTCACGCCCGCCGAATACGCGGATTACGAGCTGCGCAGCAGCGACACCGCTATGAGCCTCCGCATGAACCTCGAAACCTTTCGTCCTACCGAGGCGGAATACAAAACTCTCTTCGCCGTTCAAAAAACCTTCGAAGACAAGCTGAACGCCCCCTCCCTCGCGCCTGAAGTCCGTGAAGCCGTTAGGAAGAAATGGAAGGCCGCGTCCGCCACCGCGCTTCCGCTCGAGCGCGCCGCCGACCTGCTCGCCATTTCCGCTTCCGGTAACGACGCGACCGCCAAATTCATGGCTCGACTCGACCTCCCTCTGCGCACCTACACGCAGGTCGTCTCGATCCGGGACGACGTCACCCAGCGCGCCTCCGTCGTCCGCGCCGACTCCCAGCTCTCCGACGCCGCGCGCGCCGCCCAACTTGCCGCGCTGGCTCAAGAAGCGCGCGCCAAACTCACGACTACGCTCGGCGGCGAACGCGGCTTCGAAGCCTACAACGACATGAAGGGCGACTGGATCCGCGCGTTGGGCAAGAAGTGAGTCCTGTGCTCATGAAATCGAAACCCTCGATGAAAGCTACCGGCTCATGGGAAACCAATCCGCGTCCGGGCCCTCCTTCGCATGGGCGTCGCGCCCATGTCGGGTTATATTTCTTATTGGTAGTTTTATGGGGAAGCGTCGGTTTGGGCGCGGCCGAATCGGCACGCTGGACGAGTGCGACGGAGGGTCGGGACTATGCGTTGAGCGTGTTGGAGCCTGAGGCTAATGCCGGCGCGAAAGGGATGCCGCTGCCCGTGGCGTTTTATCTAAAAAATCTAGCGGCGGCTCGCGTGGGCACGGAGCGCGACGAGGTTCTGATCGGCGAGCTGCGCGCGAGCGGCCTCTTGGTGGTGGTCATCGACTTTGGGACCGACCCGCAGGCGCGCGTGCCGTGGATCAACCGGGATCTCGGTAAGCTCCGCGGTGATGTGCGCGCGAAGAGACTCCTGGCGGACCGTGCGGTCGATCCGGCGCACGTCTTCATCGTGCCCGCGGGCAGCCGGCTCACACGCGACGTAATGTTTTACCGCGACGGCGCGCGCACGCTGGCGATGGACATCATCGCGCCGGCCAATCCCAAGACTCTGGTGGGCGCCGTGCTCGAGTTTTCTTGCGACAACCAAGACCGCATGGGCAACACCTCGCTCTCGATTTGCAGTGACACGATCCTTGACGGCGCCGCGACCGAGGGTTTTGCCGTGGCGATGGCTGATCATCCCGTAGCCGCGCCCTACAAAGGCCTCGATGCGATGCCCGACAGCGCGAGGAAAATTAAAGCCGCCGTCCGCACGCTGCGCGCCCAGAGCGCGAAACTCGGACTTAACGGCCGCATTGTGCCGGTTGGATTTTCACGCGGCAGCGGCATGGCGCTGATGCTGGCCACCACCGAAGGCATGGCGGAATTTGAGGACAGGGGAGAGCACGCCGCCTCGAGTCTCAGCAGCACGGTGCAGGGAGCCGTGGTAATGTCGGGTCGGTTCACTTACCTCGATCTCCGCGCTGAGGACGCGATGCTCCCGCGCTACGCGAAGGCTTGGGGCGAGCGCGCCACGGCCATCGACACGTGGCGGCGGCACGGCGCACTCGATTACCTCACGCGGGCGGCCGTGCCGCTTTTCCTCACGATCAACGTTACGGAATCACCCGATGCGCTGCACCAGATGACCGTGCTGCGTGCGCGCCTCGCCATGCTCGGCAGTGCGGCCACTTATGCGCTGGATCGCGACCCGCGAGGACACAAAGTCACGCTCGCCCCGGCGATCCTCACGGCGATGCACGCCTATCTTCGCGAACGTTTGAACCCCGCCTCAACCCCGTCCCGACTATGAAACCTGCACATACGTTTGAAACTGGAAGTTATGATCGCCGCCGCTTTCTCGGCCACATGACTGGAGCACTCACTGCGGGCTGGCTCGGCGCGCAATCCACGGGCCGCGCCGCCGAAGCCGCGACCGTCGTCGCAACTCCTGCCTCGCTTCGCTACCGGATCGCCGTGTGCGACTGGATGATTTTGAAGCGCCAGAAACTCGGCGCGTTGCAACTCACCAAAGACATCGGCGCCGATGGCGTCGAAGTGGACATGGGCGGGCTCGGCGACCGCGTGACCTTCGACAGCCATCTCGGTGAGCCGGAGGTGCGCACGCAGTTTCTTGATAAGGCGCGCGAGCTCGGCCTCGGCTTCAGCTCGCTGGCGATGTCGGGTTTCTACGCGCAGTCGTTCGCCGAGCGCCCGGGTGTTGAGCGGATGGTGCAGGACTGCATCGACACGATGGTCGCGATGGGCGTGAAGGTGGCGTTTCTGCCGCTCGGCGTGCAGGGCGATCTCGTGAAGCGGCCCGAGTTGCGCCCGGCGATTATCGCCCGGCTCAAGGCCGTCGCCGTGCGCGCCGAAGCGGCCGGTGTCGTCATCGGCATCGAGACCGCGCTCGATGCGAAGGCGGAGGCGGCGTTGCTCGACGAGATCGGTTCACCGGCGATTCGCAGCTATTTCAATTTCGCGAATGCGCTCCAGCACGGCCGCGATCTCCACGCGGAGTTGCGCACGCTCGGCCGGGATCGCATCTGCCAGATCCATTCCACCGATGAAGACGGCGTGTGGCTCCAGGATAACCAGCGCCTCGATCTGCTGAAGGTGAAGCAGACGCTCGACGCCATGGGGTGGGGCGGTTGGCTCGTGGTCGAGCGCTCCCGCGACGCGAAGGATGCGCGCAACGTGAAGCGAAATTTCTCTGCGAACGTCGCTTATCTCAAAACCGTCTTTCAAGGGTCGTGATGCCGTTCGATTTCGCTCTGAGCTTCCTTATTATTTGGGAGGTATTTGCCGATAAGTGGGCAGAAGCAGCGGCAAAGTTGGGGTAATTTGAATTCCGTTAGAATTACCCCAACACCCCACGTCTGATCCTGTGCGACGGTTTTCGTCCGCAGCCACCCTCAGCTTCACCCCCTCTGTTTTTTCAAGAACTGCCAACCCGATACCCCATGAACTGTCTTAAATTCACCCGAGTCTATGCCCATGCCGCATCGCGGGCGCTCTTGCGTTCACTGTCGATGAGCTGCCTTGCGGTTCTTGCCCTCGGCCTCGTGGCCCGCGCGCAGGAAGCGCCCACCGGCGTCATCGAGGGCCGCGTGCTCAACACGACCAACGGCAAATATGTCGGCAACGCCGTGCTCACCGTCGAAGGCACGACGCTCGAAGCGGTGTCGGATGACTACGGTTATTTCCAACTGCGCAACGTGCCCGCCGGCGCAGTCACTTTGAAAGCCGCTTATGGTGGAGAGACCCCGCAGAGCGTCGCGCTGACCGTCCTCGCCGGGAAAACTGCCACTCAGGAAGTTCCCCTCGGCAAGGCGAGCAACGTCCGCGCCGACGGCTCTGTGGTGTTGGACACGTTTCAAGTCGCCGCAGATCGTTTTAAAAACGCGCGCGAGATCGCGATCAACGAAGAGCGTCAGTCTATCAACATCAAGAACGTCGTCTCGGCTGATCAATTCGGCGACATTCCCGGCGGCAACATCGGCGAGTTCGTGAAATTCCTGCCCGGCGTGCAGATCTCCTACGGCGGGCCCGGCACCGGCGTGAACCAGGGCTACGCACAGTCCGATGCGTCCGGCATCTCGATCCGCGGCTTCGGCCCCGAGGACACCACCATCATGATCGACGGCATGCCCGTTTCCAACGCCACTCCGGGCAGTCTCTCGCGCCAAGTCGGCCTCGATATGCTCTCGATCAACAACGCCTCCCGCGTCGAACTCATCAAAGTCGCCACACCCGACATGCCCGCCAATTCCGTCGGCGGTCAGATCAACCTCATCACGAAAAGCGCGTTTGAATATGCGAAGCCCGGCCTCAACACCCGGATTTTCGTCAATGTGAATTCACTCAACACCAAGCTCGGCAAGACGCCCGGCCCGATTAACGAGAAGACCTACAAGACCACTCCCGGTGCCGAGTTCACGGTGACCTATCCGGTCAATTCCAAGTTCGGTTTTTCCATCACCGGTTACGCGTCCAACGATTTTAACCAGAGCTACCGCGCCCAGCCCACGCTCACGACCGCAGGCACCTTTACGAACGCGGCCGGCGGCACGCCCACTTACTCCACGCCCGCGATTTCGCGTTATCAGATCACCGATACTTCCAGCCTCGTCGAGCGGCGCTCGGGTAACATCAAGTTGGACTGGAAGCCGACGGTGGCGCAGTTGCTCACGGCTAATTTCCAGCTCAGCACCTTCAACGCAGTCGAAGGTCAGCGCCGCCTCGACGCACGTCCTGCCGTCGCAGCGGGCGCCGATTGGGGCCCCACCTTTACCACGGGCACCACCGCCAACAGCACCCTCGACCAGACCGTCACGACCCGCGACCGCGTGGGCGACACCAAGAGCGGTCAGCTCCAATATAAATACCAACTCGGTGGTTGGAACCTCTCCGCCGGTGGGAGCCTCTCAGTATCGACGGGAGACTACAAAGATCGGGCCAACGGCCACTTCTCCGAAATCGGTCTGAAACTTAACCCGGGTCAGGTTGCCTTCAGCAACATCCGCGAAAGCCGTCCCGGCACGATTTCCACCTTCCGTCGCGTAGCAAATGGTGGTGCGCCCACCGACTACACAAACCTCTCGAACTGGGGCTTCGACAATACCATCGCCAAGTCTGGCGAGGCGAAATCGAAGAACACGGTCGGACTCTACAAGATCGATTTGGAACGCGATCTGGATTTCATCCCTTGGCTCGGCTCCAACTCGCTTTCGTTCAAAATCGGCGCGCGTCGCGATCAGGAAGAGACCAAGAAGTCGGGCGTCGGCACCGGCTATCAGGAAATCCTCGATACCGGAAAATCCTACCTCATCGCCGATATCTTCGACGATTCCTTCGTCGGCCAAAGTCCCGGTTTCGGTGCGCCCGCGCAGCAGTGGGGCTCCACCTACAAGCTCTTCGCACTAAACGAGCAGAATAGACTTTTTATCGCCCCGCCCGACGGCGCTAACGCGGTCTCAAACTACAATAGCTATGTAAATCAGCAGAAGGCGCTCACCGAGACGACCGATGGTGCTTACGCCCTCCTGAGCGGTAAGTTTTTCAAGAACCGACTCAGGGTGGTCGGCGGCGCCCGGCAGGAAGAAAAGACCCGTGAAGGTCTCGGGCCGTTCACCGATTCCAGGTGGAACTTCGCGAAGAAGGCCAACGGCACTCTCTACACCGATAATTTCTACAAGACGGGCGTCACCTTTGACGCCGTGACTACGGTCGTCCGGACCAACGCCGACGGCACGACCACCAGTATCAATAATTTTCTTTCCGATCCGGCTCTGCTCGCCCGCCTGACCGCTGCCGGCATCAAATACCCCGATCACCTTTATGGCACGACGGGCGCATCTTTGGAGTCACGCAAACTCAACCTGATCGCCAACCGCTATGTCTATCAGAAGATCCGGGGTGAACCCTCCGCGAGTGTGAGCGCAGCGTTTGATCTGACCAAGAAGATCGCTCTCAAGGGCGCGTGGTCGCGTTCATTCAAACTCCCGAATCTTGAATCCGGCGTCGCCGGCATTCTCTCGGGCAACAATGCGTTCTCGGTCAATGAAAACGCAACGATCCCCGCTGACGGCACCAAAGGTAACATCACGGTCGCCAACCCCGGCCTGCTCCCTGAGACCTCCCTCAATTGGGATTTTGAAGTTTCCTATTTCACGGACGCGGGCGGAAAATTCTCGGTCAGCTACTACACCAAATCTGTAACCAACCAGTCTGTGAATTTCTCATCCTATTCAGGCACGCCAACTTTCGACGACGTCTTGCCTGCACTCGGCCTGAACCCCGCGGACTACCAAGACTGGCGGTTGACGACTTCAAGCAACAGCACCTCCCAGCAAAAAACTCACGGCTACGAATTCCAAGTTGTCCAAGATTTGTCCTTCCTCAGCAAATGGGGCCGTCACTTTTCCGGATTCGCCAGTTACTCGATGAAGAGCCTCGGCGCCGCGCCCACGGTGGCACCTTACAGCATCGCTTCGCCCTCGGGGGCCGTCGTCGTCGTTACCCCGACGGTTAATTCGATTACGCTCAGCGCCAATCGCTTCGCCGGTGCCGGCCTCCAGTTTGCCGCCAACCGCTTCTCCCTCCAACTCCGCGGCACTTACCGCAACGACAACGAGCGCGGCGCAGACCGGCTCCCCCTGGCCAACGGCAATTTCCTTCGCCGTTTCGAACCCGCGGAGACGCGCATCGACGTGAACGCGACCTTCCAACTCACGAAGCGCTACAGTCTGTTTTTAAGCGGCCGCGATGTGCTGAACGGCACGCGCGAAGTCGTCCTCCGCGACGATCAGAATCTGCTCCCGGTTTACGCTCAAGTTTTCGACAAGAATGAATTCGGCCACATCTGGACCCTCGGCATAACCGGCAAGTTCTGATCCGCCCGACCTATCTTTTCAAATCCGGCCCTCCACCTGCGGGGCCGGATTTTTCATTCCACCCGTTCACAGCCCACACCGAAGAAAATGTCTACCAGCCCCCATTTCCACGTGGCCGTCTGTGGCGGGTGGATTTTGCGGGTGCGCTGGCTGGCGTGCGGGCTGAAGCTCGGAGTCTCGTTGTGGGCGGCCGCTGAGCCCGACCCGGCGACGCTGCGCATGAACGTGGACGCGAGTCGGCTCACCGCGATCTTCCAGCCCTACCGCACGGAGCACGCCGCCTTGTCGCCCGATGGGCGCTACCTGGCCTATTCGTTGCGCGAGGGTGAGACGTTGTCAGTCGCGGTCGTCGAGATCGACCATCCGGAAACGATGAAAACGCGTGTGCAGGTGGCGACGGATGCGAGTTCCTCGCCGGCGATGGCGGTGGGCTCCTCCGAGCGCACGCCGGCGGAGATTCGTTGGATGCGCTGGGTCACTCCGACGCGTCTCGTCGTGGAGACCAACCGCAACTTTCCGGTGCAGTCCGGTGAGCAGTGGAGCAATCGCGTGGGCGCGATCATGGCTTTCGACGCCGATGGGACGAATGCGAAAACCCTCGTCACGCCGGAGGATGTGGCGCGCGTCGCGCTCGATTTCGCAGCCTTTGCCAAGCCCGATCAACCGGTGTTCGAGGCGGCTAAATCCGTGGATCAACCCACGGTCGAACCTGTAGTAGGTGAAGTTGCGACGCTCACTTCGACGGCGACGGCGGCGGGAACGGGTTCCGTGCGCAATGTCCGCTCCCCGCGCATTCACGATTTCCTGGCGGGCGAACCCGAGTGCGTGCTCGTGCGCACGGAAGGCGACCAGCACGTCGGCCGCTACAAGCTCAACGTCGTCACCGGCGTGCTGACGTCGCTGTCCGACGAGGTGCTCGATCTCTCGAAGACGCCGCTTTACGACCGCCAAGGCCTGCCGCGCGGGGCGACGCCGGCGAATGTGCGGGTGGCGTTTCCCCATGTTTATGCGGTCGAGACGGGGCGCGGTCTGCTCCGTTGGAAGTCGCTCGACGAAATTGCCGCGATCCCGACGGGCAGTCCGGGATTCCACGTCGCGCCGGAGAATTTTTTCGGCGAGCGCGCTGTGCCGGTCGGTTTCGGCGAGAATCCCGACACGCTCTACTACGCTTCCAACGTGGGCCGCGACACCTACGGTATCTACAGCCTCAATCTCAAGAATGGTCAGCGGCAGGGATTCTCTTTTGAGAACGCTCACATCGATCTGGTGCAGCCCACGCCGGGCGGCTTCGTGCGTGGGCAACCGCTCGTGTTTGACCGCTTCACCCGCGAGCTGGCTGGCGTGCGGTTCGAGTCGTGGTGGCGCACGGCGCGCTGGCTCCGCCCGAATCTCCAGGCGGTGCAGGCGAAGCTGGAGCAGACGCTGCCCGGCCGCAGCGTGGACATTCTCGAATGGGACCGGGCCGAGCAGCGCTTCCTCGTGCTCACGCGCGGGCCGGTGGACCCGGGCACGTTTTATATCTTCGACGCCGCCAAGCCGCGCCTCGCGGAATTTGTCCGCCGCGCGCCGGCGGAGGAGACCGACCGCCCCGGGCAGGCCGCCGTGCTGTCGTTTAACGACAAAGGCGGGCGTTCCCTCGGGGCGCTCCTCACTTTGCCCGGCGAAGCGCGGCCGAAGCCCGTCGCGCTCGTCGTGCTCGCGCCTTCGGAGCCGTGGGGTCGTGTGCGCACCGATCACCGTGCCGAGGTGCAGGCGCTCACCGAGATGGGCCTCGCCGTGCTGCAAATCAACGGGCGCGGTGCGTTTGGTTTCGGCGTGAAGCAGCGAGAGGCGCTCAAGCCCGGTTACGAGGAAAGCCAAGTCGAGGACATGCTCAGCGCGCTCGACTATCTCCAAAAATACCTGCCGATGAATTTTAAGCGTGTGATCGCGATGGGCGCCGATTGGGGCGGCTTCGTCGCTCTGCGCGCGGTGCAGTTGCATCCCGAGCGCTTTCGTTGCGCGGTCACGCTCAACCCCACGGTCGATCCCGGCGACTGGCTGGCCAATTCCGATTGGACGGAGGGAGCGCCCGGTCCCGCGCTCACGCGCGCCTACTACGGCGATGCAACCCGCTTGAAAATCGCGCCGCTCATGCGTAAGCCGGGCGCCGTAAAAAATCCGGTCCTCGTCCTGAGTTACCCTGGGGCCGCGGGCACTGCGCTCACCCCGAAATATCTCGTGGCGAAACGCTTCGCCGCCGCCGTTCGCGCCGCCGGCGGCACGACGGAGTTCGCCGATCTCACGGATGATTTTATCCGCGGTTATCCACAGGCGCGCGCGGAGACCTACGGGCGGATTCAACAGTTTCTCAACGACGCGCTGTTCACCTTCGACGTGAAGGTGGGCGAGGCCAAGGTGGTCAGCCCATGAAGCCGCAGCTGCAACCTGATGTGCCCGGATGTGGTCCGACTTTGGCCCGCATCCTAAGGTTTGGCGCCTTGGCCGGAATCTTTACGCGTGAGGCTGCGTCCAGCCGCTCAGTTGGCCGGATACACTTTTCCCAATGAACCTTCTCACTTTTGAAAAACGCCTGATGGTTTGCGTCGCGCTCAGTTGGGTTGGCGTGGCTTGCGCGGCGCCTAGTTCGGTGCCGAACCCCGTCTATCGCCAGCGCTCCGAGAAGATCGTCGCCACGCTGAACGTAACCGACACGGCCAAAAGCGCGCGGATGGTCGACGCGATCGCCGCCCACTACGCCGGCACGAATGCCGTTCACGACGCAACCGCCGTTCAGATCAAGCCACTCAAGCAGGCGCACGCGTCTGGCGCGGCCTCTCCGGCCGATGAAGCCGCCATCAAGGCCGTGCGCGCCGAGGGGGAGCCGAAGCTCGCGGCGTTGCATAAGGAATTCCTCGGGAAACTTTCGGCTGATCTCATGCCCGCACAAATCGAGCAGGTGAAAGACGGGCTGACCTACGGGGTGTTGCCGCTCACATTTCGCGTTTATCAGCAGATGCTGCCCGATCTCACCGCCGCGCAAAAGGCCCAGCTCCTCGCCTGGCTCACCGAGGCGCGCGAGCACGCGATGGACGCTGGCTCGTCCGACGAGAAACACGCGTGGTTCGGCAAATATAAGGGCAAAATCAACAATTACCTCGCCGCCGCCGGCTACGACATGAAGAAGGCCGAAAAAAATCTCTCCAAGAAACACCCGTGAACCCCTGCCATTCTCCATGAAAGCTCCGCCCATTTCCGTATTCCTCGCCGCTTGCGGCCTGCTTCTCACTTCCACGCCGTCCCTGCGCGCGCAAGGCTACCCGCGCGTGCCCGCGAAAATCCAAGCCGCCGCCAATGCACTCCAAGCGGCGGCGGACCAACGCTCCGATGAAATTTTCGCGCGCGCGTTGCCCGAGATCCAAGCGTGGGCCGCCAAGGGCAAGCCCTACTTGCCCGGCGCCGGCGAGCCCGGCGACCTGCCGCAAGCGAAGATCCCTGCGTTCCCCGGCGCGTGGGGTGGCGGTATGTATAGTTTCGGCGGGCGCGGTGGGAAAGTGATCGTCGTGACCACGCTCAACGACGACGGCCCCGGGAGTTTTCGCGCCGCGTGTGAGGCGGCCGGCCCGCGCATCGTGGTGTTCAACGTCGCGGGCATTATCCGCCTCACGAACCGCATTCGTGTGCGCGCGCCGTATATCACCATCGCGGGCAACACCGCGCCCGGCGATGGCGTGTGCATCGCGGGCAACACAGTCGAACTCGAGACGCACGATATCATTGTCCGCCACATGCGTTTTCGGCGCGGTGCGACCGATGCTACGGACCGCAATGATTCGTTC
The DNA here is from genome assembly GCA_025355125.1 of Opitutaceae bacterium. Classification (GTDB taxonomy): domain Bacteria; phylum Verrucomicrobiota; class Verrucomicrobiia; order Opitutales; family Opitutaceae; genus Tous-C4FEB. Next base: position 13,100 of record JANXLP010000380.1, read on the forward strand.
GGCGGAAATCCCGTCGGTAATCTCATCATCGACCACGTCTCCGCGTCGTGGGGACTCGATGAAAACATGTCGATGTATCGCCACATGTATCAGCCACCCGGCGGCGGCCCGGATCTAAAACTTCCCACGGTCAACGTCACCATCCAGCACTCGATTTTTTCCGAGTCGCTGAACATCTATCACCATGCGTTTGGCAGCACGATCGGTGGGCTCAACAGCACGTTTCACCACAATCTCTGGGCGTGTAACACGGGCCGTAATCCGAGCGTGGGGATGTATGGCGACTTCACCTTCGTGAACAACGTGCTCTTCAACTACCGCCACCGCACGATCGACGGCGGCGACCAGCGGAGTTTTTTCAACATCATCAACAACACGCTCAAGCCCGGTCCCGGCACACCAACGAGCGACGTAGCGTTTCGCCTGCTCAAGCCTGAGTCCGAGCGCAGCAAGACCGTGGTCGATAATTTTGGGAAAGCCTATGTCTCCGGCAACGTCGTCGAAGGCTACGACCGGGTGACGAAGGATAATTGGGACGGCGGCGTGCAACCCGCGCCGGTGAAGGCGACCGTCGCGGCGGTGCTGCCCGGCATCCGCGTGGATGCGCCCTTCAAGCACGCGCCCCTCGACATCGTGCCCGCCATGGTCGCCTACAAAACGGTTCTCGCCAATGCCGGCGCGACGCTCCCCAGGCGCGACGCCGTGGATGCACGCGTCACCGAGATGGTGCGGACGGGTGTCGTGACCAAAACCGTGATCGCCAAAACGTCCGTCGCCAAAGCCGCTGAGGTCGCCTACGCCCAGAAGTGGATCGACGAAATGGCCGATCTCGTGCCGAAGGGATTTATCACCGACCCAGTCGAAGTCGGCGGCTATCCCGAATACAAAGGCACGCCTTACATCGACACCGATGGCGACGGCATGCCCGATGCGTGGGAGATTAAGCACGGCCTCAACCCCAAGGATGCATCCGACGCCTCGGGGGACCGCAATGGCGACGGCTACACGAACATTGAGAAATTCATCAACGGTCTCGACCCGACCGCGCCGAAGGTCGATTGGACCAACCTGAAGAATAACGTGGACGTGCGGAATCAGTCGGCCGCGAAGTGACGCTTGGCGCACATCTCTCATAATGAAGGTTCGCCTGAAATTTTCACTGCTCATTTTCGCTCTGGCACTGAACCCGCTCGCCGGGGGCACGCCGCTACGGGTCGATCTCAACATGGACACGAATCGCGGCGATGTGCTGACGCCGCGGGCTGAGAACTGGCAGGTGAAGGAGGGTGAGGAAGATAGGCGGACGTTTGGCGGCGTGACTTTCACACTCCGCGCGAGCGGCACGGGCGGAACAGGCCTCACGACAAGTTGGTGGAAACTCGGCTACGACACGGGAGCGACGCTGGCGAGTGACGGTGTCTTCGTGAAGGACGGTAACGCGGGCGGCGCGCTGGAACTCGTCATCCGCGGGCTCACGCCGGGCCGGCATACGTTGGTGACCTATCACAATGCGATCTGGGCGGAGCGCATGAGCGCACTGAACATTTCCGTGGACGGCGCCGTCAAACTGCGTGGCGTGAAGCCGACGGTGCGCGTCACGCGGGACGCCGATGCGGCGACGGCTTACCTGGAATTTGATGCGACCGCCGGGAAAGACGTGGTGATTTCGTTGAAGCCCGATGGCAGCGGGAAAATCGACAACGTCATTCTCAACGGTTTCACCATCGACGGGGCCGATCCCGCGAAGCAGGCCGCGCTCCCTTTGCCGTTGGACTACGACGAACACGCGGTGGAGAACCCGGTGTTGAGCTGGCGCGCGAGCCCATCGGCGGTCGCGCACCGGGTGTATTTTGGAACGAGTGCCGAAGCGGTCGGTGCGGCGACGCCGAGTTCGGCGGAGTTCAAGGGAGAGCTCGCTACGACGCAGTATGCGACCGTCGGACTCAATTTGCAGGACACCTATTTTTGGCGCGTGGATGAAATTCGTGCGGACGCAGCCGTCACGCGCGGCGAGGTGTGGCGATTCCGCGTGCGTGGTTTGTCCTTTCCCGGCGCGGAGGGCTACGGTCGGTTCGCCCGCGGCGGTCGGGGCGGACGGGTGATCGCGGTGACGAATCTAAACGACAGTGGACCGGGCTCACTGCGCGAAGCGGTGGATGCCGAAGGGCCACGCACGGTGGTTTTTCGCGTGGGCGGCGCGATTCGATTAAAATCGAAGCTCGTGATTCGGAATCCGTATTTGACGGTTGCTGGGCAGACGGCGCCGGGCGACGGCATTGCGATCTATGGCTACACGTTTGGCTGCTATTCGACGCACGACGTGATTCTGCGTTATCTGCGTATCCGCATCGGTGACGAGTCGGGGTTGACGATGGATGGCACGGGCATGGGCGCAGGGTCGGATCACTGCATCATGGATCATTGCTCGATCAGCTGGTCCATCGACGAGGCGTTCAGCTCGCGGGGCGGGAAGAACATCACGCTGCAACGCACCATCGTGGCCGAGCCGTTGAATATGTCGGTTCATTCGCACTACGTCGGCACCGGCAAGGGTCATTCTTTTGCCGGCAGCATTTCCGGTGAGATCGGCAGCTTTCACCACAACCTGCTCGCGCACTGTGCGGGGCGGAACTGGAGCCTTGCGGGTGGTTTGACGGGCGGCGGGCGGTTTGCGGGCCGTTTGGATATCCGCAACAACGTCGTCTATAACTGGGAGCACCGCACCAACGACGGCGGCGTGAAGGCGCTCAATCTCGTGGGAAATTATTACATCCCCGGCCCGGCGAGCCGGGTGTTTCATCTCCTGATGCCGGACTTCGGTGCAGTGAACGATCCGCAGCAGTATTTCATGGCGGGCAATGTCATGGTCGGGAAGCCCGAGTATGATGCCGACAACTGGGCCAATGGCGGCGTCAGGTGGCAGGAAAAGAGCCTGACGGCGATTAAGCTGTCGCAGGCCGAAGCGACGCAGCTCATCAAGCTCGCCGCGCCCTTCTGCGAGCCGGGCGTGACGACGCACACGGCGCTCGAAGCTTACACGAGTGTGATGGCAGACGTGGGCGCCAATTTCCCGAAGTATGACGCGGTCGATGGGCGCATCATGGGAGATGTGACGAGCCGTGGCGCGACGGCCAAGGGCAGTAAGACGGGCCTGCCGGGGATCATCGATTCGCAGAAGGATGTGGGTGGGTTTCCTGAACTCAAAGGCGGCGAGCCTCCCGTGGACAGCGACCACGACGGCATTCCGGATGAATGGGAAATAGCGCGCGGACTCAATCCGCAGGAGGCTTCCGATGCGCAGCGCATTTCCGGTCCAGCGGGCTACACGCATTTGGAAAATTACCTCAACGGTATCGTCACCAGTCGCTGATTTTTATCATGCGCATCTTACGGGCGGTTTTGCTGGTGGCGTTCGTTTTGGGCGGCATGGCTGTCGTCCGGGGCGAGCCGGGTTTGCGGCTGTGGTATGCGCAGCCGGCTGCGAAATGGACGGAGGCGTTGCCGCTCGGCAACGGCCTGATGGGCGCGATGGTGTTTGGCGGGATTGTGGATGAGCGCATCCAGTTCAACGAAGGCACGCTCTGGACCGGCAAGCCGCACGACTACGTGCGCGCGGGCGCGGGGCAGCAGTTACCTGAACTGCGCCGGCTCGTAGCGGCGGGGAACATCAAGGAGGCGCACGCCCTCGTGAAAGCGAAATTCCTCAGCGATCCGGTGCGGCAGAAAGCGTTTCAGCCCTTTGGTGATCTCCGCCTGCACTTTGCCGGGCACGAGGGCGCAACGGGCTACCGGCGCGAGTTCGATCTGGAGGCGGCGATTTCTCGGGTGAGTTATAGGGTGGGTGACGTGGAGTATCGGCGCGAGGCGTTCGCAAGTTACCCGGACCGCGTGGTCGTGCTGCGGCTCACTGCAAGCGCGGCGGGGAAGATCAGTTTTACCCTAACGACGGACAGCCCGCACCAGCAGTCGGTGACTCGGAAGATCGGCGACGATACGCTGGCGCTCAGTGGCGCGGTGGCGGCGGACGGACTGCGGTTTGAATCACGCGTGCGGGTGGTTGCCGAGGGCGGGCGCGTGCGTGCCGAGGGTGACGGCCTCACCGTGGAAGGCGCGGACAGCGTGACGCTACTGCTCGTGGCGGCGACGAGTTTTGTTAATTTCAAAGACATCAGTGGCGATCCGACTGCGCGCTGCGGGGCGGAGCAGGCGAAGCTGGCGCGGCGGAGTTTTGCGGATTTGCGCGCGGCGCAGCAGGCGGACTATCGCCGGCTATTTTCACGGGTGAGTTTGGACCTGGGACGGTCGGAGCGCGCCGACCTCGCGACGGACGTGCGCCTCGCGCAGGTGAAGGCGAAAGGGCTCGCGGGCGACCCAGAGATGGCGGCGCTTTATTTTCACTACGGGCGTTACCTGCTCATTGCGAGCAGTCGGCCGGGCGGGCAGCCGGCGAACTTGCAGGGCATCTGGAACGATCTGCTGGACCCGCCGTGGGAGAGCAAGTGGACAACGAACATCAATGTGGAGATGAACTACTGGCCGGCGGAGTTGTTGAATCTCAGTGAGTGTCACGAGCCGTTGTTCGATCTCATTGACGATGCGGTGGTGAGCGGCCGGCGCACGGCGCGCGCGCAATACGACGCGGGCGGTTGGGTGCTGCATCATAACACCGATCTCTGGCGCGGCACGGCGCCGATCAACAACATCGATGGCGTCTGGCCGACGGGAGGCGCGTGGCTGTGTCATCATCTGTGGGAGCGGTGGTTATTTACCGGTGACCGCGTGTTTCTGGAGAAGCGGGCGTATCCGGCGATGAAGGCGGCGTCGGAGTTTTTTGTGGATTTCCTGGTGAAGGATGCAGCGACGGGATGGCTGGTGAGCACGCCGTCGTATTCGCCCGAGCAGGGCACGCTCACGGTGGGGCCGACGATGGATCATCAGATCATCCGCGCGTTGCTGACCCACACCCTTGCGGCGGCGGGCGTGCTGGGGATAGATCGGGAATTCGCGGCGAAGCTCACCGCGCTCCGCGCGCAGCTCGCGCCGGATCAGGTGGGCCAGCACGGACAGCTTCAGGAATGGCTCACGGATAGTGATGTGCCAAAAAACAATCACCGGCACATGTCGCCGCTTTGGGCGCTTTACCCCGGTGCGGATCTCACGCCGGCGGAGCCGAAGCTTTTTGCGGCGGCGAAAGTGCTGCTGGCGTGGCGCGGTGGCGGGAGCACGGGCTGGAGCTACGCGTGGCGCATTCCGCTGTGGGCGCGGGTGGGCGACGGGGAATTCGCCTACGGGCAATTGGCGGAAATGCTCGCGAAGAAAACGCTGCCGAATGGCTTTGATCTGTGCGGGCCGTTTCAGATCGACGGGAATTTTGGCGCGCCGGCGGGCATGGCCGAGATGCTTTTGCAGAGTCACACGGTGACGGCGGATGCAGCGCAGGTGCCTCAGATCGACTTGTTGCCCGCGCTGCCGAAGGCGTGGGCTGCGGGGGCGGTGACGGGGCTCTGTGCGCGCGGTGGCTTCGAAGTGGATCTTGCGTGGGCCGGCGGAGCGCTGACGCGCGCGGTGATCCGTGCGAAGAGCGGAAGTGCGGCGGTGCTGCGCTATGCCGGCCGGGAATTGGCGATTCACCTCAAGGCCGGAGAGCGACTCGTGGTGGACGGTGCGCTCACACCGCTGGCGGAACCGGTGAGGTTAAACGGCGGTTGGCGGTATGATCGAGGTGGGAGCCTGCTTGCAGGCGGTTCAGAGGTGGGTGATCGGCGTGCCGTTGGC
>JANXLP010000399.1 GCA_025355125.1 Opitutaceae bacterium
AAGATCAAATATCGAGCTACAAACGCCTTGAACGGCCTAAGTCCGACAGGCTGCTAGGTTTTACGGTCGTCCGATTCGCCGAGGACCAACTTGTCGGCGGGCGGGTTGGATTTGTCCTTCTTGCCCGGAGCCGTGGCGCGACCCTTGGAGCGCTGGCCATCACTGTAATAGGCGTAGTTGTGCGTGTAGTAACCGTAGTCTTCGCCGGAGCCGAGCGGCACCTGGTTGAGCACGACACCCAGCACCGGAGCCTTGAGGCCGTTGATGATCTGCTGGGCACGTAGCACCATGGCGGCGGGATTGCGACGATGCTGGATGAGGAGGACCACGCCGTCCATCGCCCCAGCCAGCACACTCGCGTCGCTCACCCCGATGATCGGCGGCGAGTCGAAGATGATTTTATCGTAGCGCCCGCGCAGCGTCGCGATGAGCTCACGGAGGCGATTCGTGTAGATCATGCTCAGCGTGAAATTCGTGGCGCCGCCGCTGGGGATGAAATCGAGACCGGGCGCAACCGCAGTCTGGATGACGGTTTCGAGGGTTTGCGCACTCGTAAGAAGTTCGCTGAGGCCGGGCGATTTTGCCCAGGCGCCGAGACGATGCTGGGCGGGCCGGCGAAGGTCGGCGTCGATGAGGATCACGCGTTCGCCACTCGCGGCCATCAGGCGAGCGAGGCGGTTCAGAGTGGTGCTCTTGCCTTCGCCCGGGCCGGCGGAAACGACGACGAAGCACGCGGGCTTTCCTGCCGGCAGGGCGAGATTCAGGTTGGTATGCAGGACGCGGTAGGGCTCGGTGTCGGCCGGATCGGTATCGGCGGCACGGTCGAGCGGATCGCTCTGAAACGGAATGATGCCGAGCACGGGCAGGCGCAGTCGGGTCTCGACGTCGGCGACGTCGCGGAAGCTGGTGTCGAAATATTCAAGGAGGACCGCAGTGCCGACGGCGAGCACGACGCCGAAGAGCCCGGCGAAGGCGAGGTTGAGCGGCCAGCTGGGGCGGCTAGGGAAACGGGCGGGCTCGGCGGTGTTGAGGATCTCGATGGTGCGCTTCGGCACCTGGAAATCGATTTCGCGCTGACGGAGGGTGAGCTTGAGGGTGGTGAGGAGGCGGGTCTCGTCGTCGAGTTTCTGCGCGGCTTCCTCAAAGGGGCGCATGCGGTCGCGCGCGGAGAGGATCTGATCGACCTTGGCCTGCGCGAGCTGGCGTTTGAGTTCGGTCACGCGGGCATCGGCTTCCTTGTAGGAAATTTCGAGCGAGTTTTCGTAGCCGCGAAGCTGCGCATCAAGCTGCTCCTTGATCTTCGCGCGGTTATCGACGGCGGAAATGAGATCGGGGTGCGCTTCGCCGAGGCGAGCTTTGAGCTGGGTGAGCTTCTGGTCGGCGATGAGGTAGGCCTGAAGGAGATTCTGGATGTTCTGATCGGGAATCAGCTCGGAATTCACGAGGCCCACGCGATCTTCGACGGCGATGCTCTTGAAACGCTCCCAACGCGTGCGCCGGCCGATGGCATCGACGCTGAGCGCGATCATCGAGTTCTGCATCTGGCGCAGCGTTTCAATCTCCATGTCGGAGTAGCGGGCGTTGAGATCCACGCCGGATATATTGAGGTCTTTGCGGAGTTTCTCGACGCGGTCGCGCTGCGCGCTGACCGAGGTCTCCTGAATGACGAGTTCCTGGCGGAGCTTGGCAAAGCCCTCGCGTTGCTCGGAGGTGGCGAGCGCGATGCGGTCATCGGAATAGACGCGGGCAATCTCGTTGGCGATGTCGGCCCCGAGCGCGGGCGCCTGTGAATAGACATTGATATCGATGAGCGAGGAACTGCGCTGGGACTCGATGCGCAGCATCTTGGCGACGAGATAACGATACGCCGTCGCCGGCGGCAGCACGACGCCGGGGGCGCCCAGTTCCGCCGCCAACTTCGCCCCGAGGCCGAGGCGGGCGATCACGGGATAGAGGATTTTTTCCGACTGCATGATCTTGAATTGATCCTGCTGGAAATAGGGGTCGTAGGCGCCGCTCGCCTGGGCGGAGAAGAGCTTCATCTCGCCCTCGGGTTTTTCCACCCGGATCTTGGCCGTGGCGAGATACCAGCGCGGCAGGAAGGCCGTGACGATGATCGTCGTGATGAGCACGATGCTCAACACCAGCCACACCAGGGCCTGACGCTGGCGCAGGATGCGGAAAAAATCGGCCAGCGATGCGCTATCCTTGCTGGCGGAGGAGAGAGTCATCAGGCGAGAGCGGGTAACGGCGGATGGGCCGCTTAGAATGCGTAGGTCGCGCTGACGCCGACCCGGTGGCGAACCTGTCCGCGAGCGAGGTCGCCGGAATCGATGTTGTCGTAATCGTAGCTCGCCGCGACGGACCAGTTTTTGGCGGCGAGATAAGTGAGCGCGGTGCCAAAGCGCGTGGTGGTCTCATCGAGGTCGACCTGACCGCGACGTCCCTGAAGTTGCGACGGTTCGTAGGTGAGCGAACCCGAGGCGACGATGCGCGCGGTGAGCGGATGCTGCACGTTGACGAAGAAACGGTTGACCTGCGTATCGGTGAAGCGCGCGACATCGGACGACTCCTCGAGCGTGTAGATGTAGCCGGCACTCACAAAGGCACGCTCGGCGTAGTCGTATTTCCCGGAGAATTCCGCGTAGGGCGAAGTCTCGCTGCGTTCACCGGAGCGGCGGCGGAATTCAAAGCCGAGGCGGCCACTGGCTGAGAGTTTGGGACCGGGCGCATAGTCGGCACCCGCGAGGAAGAAATCGGAGTGCTTGTCCTTGTTGTCGCTGAATGCGCGATAGGCGACGTCCTGATGGCGGTATTCGCCGACGACTTTGATCTCGGGCAAAACGGCCAAATCGCCGGCCAGGCCGTAGAGATTCTCCGTGCGGTCGAGGCTGCGACCGAGCGGCGCGCTGCGGTAGTCGTAATAAATGCTGCGGGCCTTCACCGTGACGTTGGTCTTCTTCGTGGGTGCCGTGGAGAAAAGTGCGTCGAACTGGTTGCGCTGGTAAGACTGGTCCGTGTTCACCGGGATACCGGCCAGCAGAGACTCGGGATTCTTCGCGACGACGAACGCATCCGTCAGGCTGATATTGGTAACCGGGGAAAACGCGTGGGCCACGCGGGCGAGGAGGTCGTGGCTGTAGAGCGTTTTTTCGCCGGGACGGTTGTCGAAATAATCGGCGGTGAGCTGATACGAGGCGGTGACAAACGTCTGGTCGGTGACCGAATTCGCATAAACCGCCTTGGGCGCCAAATGATAGACGTAGGTTTCGATCTCGCCACTCGCGGAGCCAAACAAATTGCTGTCGTGCGTGAGACCGGCCGTAAGGCTGAGCGTAAAGTCCTTGCCCGAATCCACCGTCGGCGTCGGGGCATAGCCGGCACGCGCGATCAGCAGGCCGCAAGCGGTCAGGACAAAGAGGCTGAAAATGCGGGAGAATTTCATGAGCGGGAACAGGAGCGGGCGGGCAAAAATTATGCATTTACGCTACGGGTCGCGCACAGGGCGAAGCAATTGCTTTTTACCCTGAGCTGGAGGTCCGGCCGGCTTCGCGCTAGCCGGCGGGATGTCTCAACGCCGCAGCGGGGGCAGCGCGGGATTGAGCAAAACGTAGAGGTTCTCCGCGAGCTTCTGCGGCGCACCGAGGGGAAACTCGCGCGGGAGCTGGCCCGTCAGCAGGCCCGCGTAAACCTCACCCCACTCGCCGAAGCGGTTGGGCACGGCGCTGAGTGCACCCGGCAGGGATGAGCGCGCGTTGAGCTCTGAGAAAAAGGGCCGGTCGAGCGTGCGCGGCGTGAGGAGGAGTTCTCCGATCGGCTGCTCCAGCGTGATCGCGTAGAAATCGCGCAGCTTCGGCGGCTGCGCCCACACGCGCGACTGCCCATACCACGCCACGCCGGCCGGCACATCGGCCATGAGGCCGAAGCGGTGATCGGCGTCGCGGCGCATGAGCTCCTGTTTCATGCCGGAAAACAACGCCGGGAAATAGGGCGGATACTGAAAATGGATGCGCCGCGGCTCGAGCGCATCGTGGACGAGCGGCAGACCCTGGAGCACCAGCAGGGCAAACGCCGCCAGCCGCGGCCACGACCCGAGCGCGGCGTTGCTGCTGAGCAACACGAAGAAAAAGCCGGCGCCGAAAACGATGATCAGCGGCGCGCACCACGTGGTGACGAGCCGCTCGCCCTCACCGGAATCGAGCGTGGCCTGCGCGAGCAGCAGCCACGCCAGCGAGGCCGTAAACACCCAACGCATGCGGTTGGCCGCCGCCGCGCGGAAACCATAGAGCCAGCCCACCGCAAAAAACGCCGCGAACCAAAATGCGCCGCCCGACCAAAGGCGGTTCTTGATGGTTTCCTGCAACGTGGTGAGGACTTTGTTACCCAGTTTATTGAGCGAGAGCCCGGGGGCGGCGTCGGACAAGGTCGCCCGGATCGTCGCCGGCTCGGCCGTGGTGTCGCCGGCCTTGAGCGCGATGTCCTGCCATGCCAACGCCACGGGCGAGCCGGTGAGCGCGAAATTGCGGATCAGCCACGGGCTCACCACGACGAGGAAACTCGCCGCGATGAGCGCGAGCGCGGCGGCGCGCCCGCGCCCCGCAAAACGCCAGACCGCGTAGGCCAGCGCGACCACCACCAGCGCCCCCGCCGGATAGTCCGCCAAAAAGAGCAGCCCGCACGCGGCCCCGAGCGCAGCCAACCAGAGAAAACGCGCACGCCCGGCGGTGTCGGCCGTTTCTTCGACGCTTAGCCAGGCGTGAAAGGCGAGCAGCCCGAGCACCATCAGCAGCGGCGTGCCGTTGACGACGACGGTCTGCTGCCAGACAGAAACCGAAAGGAGCAGCGCGAGCGCGGCGAGCCACGCCGCCGCCGCCCCAAAGAGCCGGCGCCCGAGGGTAAACGTCAGCCACGTGGCGAGCCAGAGGAGCACGAGATTGAGCCCGAGGAGAAAATAATCCGCCGCGTAACCGTCGGGCGGCTCGGGCGGCTTCGCGAAAAGTCCCTCACGCGTGGCGGCGGGCAACACGCGCAGCGCACCCGCGATTACCACGGGATAAAGCGGCGCCTGGTGCAGCTCGGGATACGGCCGCGCCGGGTCAAACCGAATGCCCCGCGCGCGGAGAAATGCCGCCGTCTGCGGGTAATTGATGAGGGTCGAAAACCCCTCCCCGCGCACGAGCTGCCGCGCGACATCCGCCTGTGCAAGGGTGCGCTCGCTCACGGGACCGTGAAACTGTTTCCAAGCGACGAGCAGCGAGAGCACGAGCGTGCCGACGAGCACGGCGGCGAGCCGAATCCAGCGCGCACCGGCGCCGAGTTCGAGCCAGTGGATGAATTCCTGGGCGGTGCGCGGGCGGCTGCTCATGGGCGCACGAATTCAAGGTGGGCCGTGCGCTCCGCGCGCGGCCGGGAGACGGCGCGAAAGTCGGCGAGCGGGAGCAAACCTACAGGGGAAATCTGGAGTTGGCCTTGGCCGCGCGGGGGGCGCCCGGACCACCGCGCAGAACTCATTTGTCGGTCACGTCGAGTTCGGGCCATTGCGAGATCTTGCGGTGCAGCGTGCGGCGGCTCACGCCCATGAGTTTGGCGGCCTTGGTGCGGTTGCCGCGGGATTTGATCAGGGCTTCACGCAAAAGGTGCTTTTCGTTTTCCTCGACTGAGAGCGACGGTCCAGAGTGAAACGAGGCGGAGGCAACGGAACCGGCGTTCGCACCGGTCGATGCGGTCCCGCCGCCCACGGCGTTGCCAGCCCGGGTCGCATCGGTGATCGAGGTGGTCTGGCGGAACTTGGGGTCGAGATCGTATTCGGTGAGCTTGCCGCCGCGCCGGAGGACGACCGCATTTTCGCAGAAATTGCGCAGCTCGCGGATATTGCCAGGCCACGGGTAGGACTTGAGCGTGGCGATGGCGCCGGGCTCGAGCGTGAGCGGCGGGTGGCCGTTTTCCTCGGAGAAAATCTTCAGGTAGTGCGCGAGCAGGGCCGGAATATCGTCGGGGCGCGTGCGCAGAGGCGGAAGTTCGATGCGGACGACGTTGAGGCGGAAGAAGAGATCTTCGCGGAATTTTCCTTCGCGCACCATGACATCGAGGTTGCGGTTGGTGGCCGCGACGAGGCGCACGTCGAGCTCGATGGGCTTGGAACCGCCGACGCGCTCGATGGCCTTGGTCTCGAGGAAGCGGAGCAATTTTACCTGGGTGGAGAGGGAGATTTCTCCGATCTCGTCGAGGAAAAGTGTGCCGCCAATGGCGGATTCGAAACGGCCGATGCGGCGCTCGGTCGCGCCGGTGAAAGCGCCGCGCTCATGGCCGAAAAGTTCACTCTCGAGAAGGTTTTCCGAAAGCGCCGCGCAGTGGACGGCGATGAAAGGCGCGCGGGCGCGCGGGCTGGCCTGATGGATGGCCTGCGCGATGAGTTCCTTGCCCGTGCCGGACTCGCCCTCGATGAGCACGGTGGCGCGCGAGGGCGCGACAAGTTTCACGCGATCAAGCACGGCGTTGAGGCCTGAAGAATTGCCGACGATGCCGCCGCCGAAGCTGAATTTTTCGTCGAGCCGCTCGTGGAGTTGCTGCACTTCGACCTCGAGGGTTTTGGTTTTCAACGCGCGCTGGATGAGGACTTCGAGGCGCTCGATGTTGACGGGCTTGGTGAGGAAATCGACGGCACCGCGTTTCATGGCCTCGACGGCGGTGTCGATATTGCCGTAGGCGGTCATCATGAGGACGGCGGGGCGCTGCGGGAGCGCGAGGGCCTTGTCGATGACCTTGAGGCCGGATTTGCCCGGCATGCGGAGATCGGTGAGGACGACGTCAAACGGCTGGGAATCGAGGAGGTTGAACGCCTCCTCAGCGCTGGCCGCGATGGACACGTCATAAGCGTCGGCCAGCGCCTGCTGCAAACCCTCGCGGGTATGTTTCTCGTCATCGACGATGAGCACGCTTGGAACCATGGGGCGATTCACACGGCGGGCGCAGAGAGGGTCAAGCCCGGTGGCGGGACTGCGCGGGCCCGCGGGCACGTGAGGATTTCACACCCAGCGCGGCTCGCCCGCCACGACGCCGAACATGGGCGCAACCATCAGCAGCATTTCTCACCGCGTCGCTCGCAGCAGCATGTAAAAGTAAACGCAGGCCCAGTGGCAGGCGCTGCCGGCGAGGACGAAGAGATGCCAGATCGCGTGGTGATACGGCAGCCGTTTCCAGAGATAGAAACCGGAGCCCAGCGTGTAGCAGAATCCGCCCACCACCAGGAGCCGAAGCCCGTCCGAACCGATCGCCGCCAGCACCGGTTTCACCGCGAGCAGCACAAGCCAGCCCATCACCAAGTAGATGAGCGTCGAGGTGACCTTGAAGCGGCCCGCGAACCAAAATTTCAACGTGATGCCGAGCCCGGCGAGACCCCAGATCACGCCAAAAAAACTCCAACCCAACGGCCCGCGCAGGCTCACGAGGAGGAACGGGGTGTAGGTGCCCGCGATCAGCAGGAAAATCGCCGCGTGGTCGAATTTGCGCAGCACGCGCTTCCGCTCCGCACCCGGCACACTGTGGTAAAGCGTCGAAGTCGTGTAAAGTAGCACGAGTGACGCGCCGAAGATTGCCGCACTCGTCACATGCCACGCGGTGCCGTGGGCGACGGCTGCCACCAACATGAGCACGAGCCCCACCACGCTCAGGGCGATTCCGACCGCGTGGGTGATCGCATTGGCCCGCTCTTCCCACGGCGTGTAGGCGGAAGCGACGGCGTTCATGTTCGCAAGCTGGCCGGCCATCGCGCGTCAGCAAAGGCAAAGTGTGCGCTGCGGCGCTGACGGCCCCGGTGCGGCTTCAAGGCCCGAGCACTCCGACGCCCGTCGCCGCCAAGATCGGACCACACACCTGCCGGAGCCGCTGCACGGTGAAGGGCTTGGCCAGCAGTGGCACGGATGTGCGCGCGAGCAACTCACCGAGGCTGGCCTCGCCGGCGTGGCCCGTGATAAAAACGAAACGGTTCGCGAACTCCGGCCGCAGTTCGCACAGCCGCCGGTAAAATTCGGGGCCGTTCATCCCCGGCATCCGCACATCCGAGATCACCAGCGCATACGTCTCGCGCGCGGCGTGGCGCAGGGCTTCGGCCGCGTCGGCCACCGCATCCACCCGGCAGCCGAGGCCGGCGCGCAGGGCCTCTTGGAGAAATTCTCGCACGACCTCCTCGTCCTCCACCAACAACACCCGCCGCCCCGGGCCGCGCTCCGGGCCGTCTTCCGGTCCGGGCGGCGCGGCGACAGGCAATGGCGACACCGCATCGCTGGCCGCCAGGGGCAGACTCACGGTGAAGCACGCGCCCTCATCGGGCTGGCTGCTCACGGTGATTTTTCCGCCCTGCTGCTGAATCAAGCTGTAGGAAATACTCAAGCCGAGGCCCGTCCCCTGATCAGGCCCCTTTGTGGTGAAAAAGGGATCGAAAATCCGCTCGAGCAACTCCGGCGCGATCCCACAGCCGTTGTCCGCCACTTCGAGACGGCCCCACCCGTCCCGGCGCGACACCTGCAGCCTGAGGCGCGGCTCGGGCCGGTGCGCCGTCGCGTGAAGCGCGTTGATCACCAGATTCATCACGATCTGTTTCAGTTGCGCGGGATCGGCAAAAACCGTCACGGGTGCGGGCGGGGCCAGGGTATGCAGGGCGACGCGGGCCTCGCGCAGTTGAAACTTGAGCATGGTGACCGCCTCATCGACGAGCTTCGCGAGGTTCACGAGTTCCGGTTGGCCGCTCGCGGGTTTCGAAAGCTGCAGGAGCTGGCGGATGATGCCGGCGGCCTCCTGCACGCTTTTGCAAATGTAGCCAACGTAGGCACGACCGCGCTCGCTCGCTTCCATTTCAAGCAGCTGCGAAAAACCCAGCACGGGCGTGAGTTTGTTGTTCAGCTCGTGCGCGATGCCCCCGACGAGGGTGTCCAGCAGCAGCTGTTTTTCCTCGCGCTGCAGGTGACGCTCCACGGCGCGCTGTTCGGTGCGATCCTCGATACAGGCGCAGATCTGGCCGGTCTCGCGGATCCAATCGGTCGAGAAGTGAAACAGCCGCCGGCCCCGGTCGCCGAGTTCCAGGTTGAATTCACGGGTGCCGACCGCCGGCGCCGACCGCTCATGGTTGCGCAGCATCTGACGGAACGCCGTTTGCTCGCGCTCGGCGACGAGATCCGCCAGCGAGAAACTTCCGGTCTCGGCGGGACCGCGGCCGAGCAGCTCGACCAACCGGCGATTGTGCGTCTGCACCGCGCCTTGCAGATCGAGCAAGGCGACCCCGACGGCGTTGCTTTCGAAAAGCCCGCGATACAGCCCCTGCGCCTGCCGGAGCGCTTGGTTAGCTTGGAAGAGTTCGAGATTCTGACGGCGCGCATTCTCGTGCTGGTCGCGCAGCGCGGTGAGCTGTTCGCCCACCAGCCGCGTCTGCAGCCGCGCCAGCGCCTGCACCGGAATCAGTCCGACCAACTGATGCGCCACATCCACCAGCACCACGTCCTCATGAAACTCCTCGGTCGGTCGGCCCAGAGCCTGGTCCAGCATCGGCCGCAGGGGCGTCTGGATGGTAAAGACCAACGGGTGCGCCACCTGCGCCGTATGCGCGGGGCTCCGGCTGTTGAGCGCAAAACCGAACCGCGAGCCCAGCAAAAAACCCACCCGCGTGCGCGAGCAGAGTCCGGTGACCCGCCCCTCCCGCACGAGCGCGAAAAAATCCATGGCTCGCTCGCGAAACAGGCAATGCACTTCCTCCAGCGGCAAATCGTGCGGCAGCGATTCGCAGTGATGCACCAACGACTCGAGCGCGATCCGCTCCACCGAAAGCACCTCGGGCTCACACCGCGAGGATTCGCCGCGGACATCGCTGTCTGCGGCCAGCAGGAACCCGCTCTGAGCATGGGCGTTTTGGGCAAGTAAAATCATTTGGAACCAGTATCGGTTCAAAAATTCCATTCATGAATCTCGCACGTTACAACTGAGTCAAAACTCGCCGCCCCTCCCGCCGGCCCTCTCCGAGGGCCGGTTGAACGCTCACACCTTGTTACAATTTCGCGGGTTGTCTGAAGTTTTACCTCAAGGAGCCGAACTCCGAGGGTTCAACTTGCCGCATCCACATTCATGATTTCTATCCTAGCTCGTCCTGTCGCAACCCTCCACGGCAAACTGCGTTCATCGATCATTCTCGGCGGGCTCCTCTGCCTTGGGCTTTGTCTCGGAGCGGTCGTGATCCTCAGTCGCGTCGAGCGGCGGGTAACCGGACTGGCTAGCGACATTTCCGCCCAAGCCGCGCCAGCCGCCGACCTCATGCGCGCCGCCAATCTGGTGGCCCACAAAGTCTCTACTTACGCCCGCACCCACAGCGATCCGGACCACAAATCAGCCCTCATGGAATTCCGTTCCGCCGCGCGTAAGTTCGGTCAGGTGCGCGTCGATATGGTGGGGCGCGACGATGGCACGGCGATGATAGAGGTCGTGCGCCGGACCCTCCCGCTGCTTACCGGCTGGCGCAATGCCTTCGAGGCGACCGCCAAATATTTCCAGATGTGCGACCGCTCCGTGCGAGGTCTCGCCGCCCAGAGTTCCCTCCTGAATATCCTCTACACGCAACTGACCACCGACGACGGCACGCTGATTCCCGGTGATCGCGCCCCCGCCCATCGCAAAACCTTCGAGATCGCCCTCGGCTCCATCGGGGAGATCCAAAACCTCGTCCTCTTTTCCGCCACCTCGCTGGATCCTCAGTATCTCGAAAAGGCGGTGGGCCGCCAGAAACAGATGGTCGATTCGCTGGGCGTGATCTACGCCGCGACGCCGCCCTCCGATCTCCGCGACTTCATCGAGGACGTGCTCTCAAAGACCAAGGATCTCCGCGACGAACTCCTGAGTCTCCGCAGTTCCATCTCCGAGCGCGATCAGGAGCAGGCCAATCTCATCGCCGCCGGCGAACGCCTGTTGGGTGAGTTGGACCCTGTGGGCCAGCGCGTGATGACCAGGGCCGTCATGATCGCGGGATTCTCCAGCGCCCACTTGCGATTGACGGTCTACGGGCTCGCCGTGGCCGCATTCACATTTCCATTTCTAGGTCTGGTCGCCGGCCGCTTAATCATGCGTGGCATCAGCCGGCACCTCGCACCCATCACCGATCGCCTCACCACCGCGGTTGCGGCCACCGCCGATAACACCAGCCACGCCGAACGCGCCGCAGCCGACCTCGCCGCCGCTTCCGCCCAACAGGCCTCTGCGCTCACCCTGCTCAGCACGGGTGCGGAGGAAATCGCGGGCGCGACCCGGACCAACCTCGGTCGCATGCGCGACGCGGCCCAACTCGCGGAGAACGCCAGCGACCGGGCAACCCACGGGGGCGGGAGCGTCACGAGCATGAACGCTGCCATGCACGACATCAGCAACAGCAGCACCCTCATCCGCCAGGCCGTCACCGCCATCGACGAAATCGCGTTTCAAACCAATCTGCTCGCATTGAACGCCGCCATCGAAGCGGCCCGCGCCGGCGAGGCCGGCCGCGGCTTCGCGGTGGTGGCCGAAGAGGTGCGCCGCCTCGCCCAGCGCAGCGCGGCCTCCGCGCGGGAATCCGCGGAGGTCGTCGCCACCACCCAGGCGGCCACCGCCCGCGGGGTCGAGACCGCGAGCCGCGTCGGTCGCGATTTCGAAGCCATCACTCACGACATCGGCCGTCTACGTTCACTCGTGCGCGAGACGTCCGCCGCGTCCGAGCAACAGGGCAAAAATACCGAGACAATGACCGGGACCCTGCGTGAATTGAACGCGGCGACGGGTGCCACCGCCGACCAAGCCAGTCGCAGCGCGCACGTCGCCATCGCATTCCGTGACGACGCGAGACAACTCGAAACCGACACCGCCGAACTGACCCGCTTCCTCGACGTCGCCCACGCCTCATCAAAGCGCCAACACATAGCAGCACCAGCGAGCCCCTCCACCAATCGCAGCGACACGAGCGCCCAAGCGGTGCCGCCCCGCGCGATCCGCCTCGTCGGCAGGAAGCAGCGTTCGCTCGCACTCGTTCGGAAAGAGGTTTGAATACCGGTGTCGCTGGCATTCAGCATACCCGGGTGAAAAAACTCCTCGGCAAGCGCGCCCTCGTCACCGCCGGCGCCCAAGGCATCGGTCTCGCCATCAGCCGTCGCCTGCTCGCCGCCGGTTGCGATGTATTCGTCCATTTCCGCAGCAGCGCCGCCGGGTCGCAGGAACTCGCCGCCGAGGCCGCCACGCTGGGTCGCCGCTTCGGCAGCGCGAGCGCCGATCTCACGTCCACCGAGGGCTGCAATCCGCTCGTGGCCGAGGCCGTGGCCTTCCTCGGTGGGCTCGATATTTTGATCAACAACGCCGGCTCGCTCATCGCGCGCAAAACCCTCGCCGAGGCCGACGACAATTTCTGGGCCGAGACCATTTCGCTCAACGTCGGCAGCCTGCGTCGCGTGACCCGCGCCGCCGCCCCGCATCTCATCGCCGCCGCAAAAACCGGCGGCGGCGCGAGCATCGTGAATCTTTCTTCGCTCGCGGGCCGCAAGGGCGGTCATCCCGGATCCCTCGCCTACTCCACCGCCAAGGGCGCTGTGCTCACCTTCACCCGCGCGCTCGCCAACGAGCTCGGGCCACAAGGCGTGCGCGTAAACGCGTTGGCCCCGGGCCTCATCCTCGGCACGAGTTTTCACAACACGCACACCTCGGCCGAATCGGCGCGCGCGACCGTCGCCGGGATTCCTTTGGCCCGCGGCGGCAACGCCGACGATGTCGCGCGCGCCGCGGTGTTTCTCGCGAGCGAGTTTGACGGTTTTATCACCGGCGCGACGCTCGACGTGAACGGTGGCGTTTACGGGTGTTGAATACTAAAAGTTAGAACGCGTTGCTGGGAACGCGCTCCTACTCACGGCAGCGCAAACGCCACGTAAGCATCGCCGGACTTCGTGCCCATCTTGCCGCCGCCGCAGGCGATCACGACGTATTGACGCCCATCGACCGAGTAGGTCGCGGGCGTCGCGTAGCCGCCGGCGGGTAACGGCACTTCCCAAAGTCTTTCGCCTGTCTTCGCGTCGAAGGCGCGGAATTTTTCGTCCTTGGTCGCTGCGATAAAAATGACGCCACCGGCCGTCACGATGGGGCCGCCGTAGTTTTCAGTGCCGGTGGGCGCGATGCCCCTCGCGGTGAGTTCGGGGAATTCACCGAGGGGTTTCTTCCACAGATACTCGCCCGTGTTGAGATCGAGCGCATTGAGCGTGCCCCAAGGCGGACGGAGCGCGGGATAGCCCTCCGGATCAAGGAAGCGCGTGTAGCCCGTGCTCACGTAGGGCGTGCGGGCCGTGGGCGCACCGGTCGCCTCCACTTTGCTCGCCGCGGTAGTTGCGGCGGCCGGGGCGGCGTCGAGACCGAGCACGTAATCGGCGAGCGCCTGCTTCTGCTCGGCAGGGAGGAACG
Organism: Opitutaceae bacterium; assembly: GCA_025355125.1. Classification (GTDB taxonomy): domain Bacteria; phylum Verrucomicrobiota; class Verrucomicrobiia; order Opitutales; family Opitutaceae; genus Tous-C4FEB. The sequence goes on from JANXLP010000399.1 coordinate 13,444, forward strand.
CGAACGACGGCATCACGCCCTTGCCGGCGGCGAAGAGTGCGAGCACATCGGCGGATTTTAATTTCTGCGCGGCGGCGGCGAGGCTCGGGATATTTTGCGCGGCGTTGCCCTCGCGGTTCACGCCGTGGCAGGCGACGCAGAGTTGCGCGTAGAGCGCGGCGCCGGAGCCGGGTTTGGCGTTGGTCTTCGTCGGCACCATCGTGTGAATCCACGCCATCTCGTTGGCGTTGACGTAGAGCACGCCGCGCGGATCGACGGCCGCCCCACCCCACTCGGCCCCGCCGTCGAAGCCGGGCAAGATGATCGTGCCGCGCTCGCTCGGCGGATCGAAGGGCACGTGCGGACGCGCGGCGCGGAGACGTTTTAGGACGGCGTCGCGTGAAGCCGAGGAGAGATCGGTGACTTCATCCTCCGTGAACTGTTGGCGAGCGAAGGCCGCGGGCTTCAGCGGACCGGGCTGCGTGGGCGAAGATTTTTCGCCGGCGAGGATCGACGGCGGCACGGGTTCCTCGCGCCACGGGAAAAGCGATTCTCCGGTCTCGCGGTTGAACGCCCATACGTGGCCGGACTTGGTGACCTGGGCGACGGCGGCGATTTTTTTACCGTCGCGCAGCACGTCACAGAGCACGGGCGGTGCGGGCAAATCGCGATCCCACTGGTCGTGATGGACGAACTGAAAATGCCATTTGCGTTCGCCGGTGTTGGCGTCGAGCGCGATGAGGCAATCGGTGTAGAGATTATCGCCGTGGCGGTCGCCGCCCCAGAAATCGAACGCGGCGGAGCCCGTCGGGACAAAAGCAATACCACGCGCCTCGTCGATCACGAGGCCGGCCCAGCAGTTGGCGCCGCCGGTGGTTTTCCAAGCGTCGGCCGGCCAGGTCTCGTGGCCCTTCTCGCCAGGAAACGGGATCGTGTGGAAAATCCAGCGGCGCGTGCCCGTGCGCACGTCGTAGGCGCGGATATGCCCGGGGGCGGCGGCGCCCGGACCTTCGCCCACGCGCATCGGCATGATGATGAGATCGCGGAAAATCGCGCCGGGCGTGTTGGCCGCGAGGTAGAGGCCCTTGGTATCGCGGTCGAGACCATCGAGAAGATCGATGCGACCGTGATCGCCGAAGGATTCGATGAGTTTGCCTGTGGAGGGATCGACGGCGTGGAGGAATCGGCCGGCGGAAAACATCAGGCGGCGTTCATCGCCGTCGTGCCACCAAGCGAGTCCGCGGTTCAGACCCGACGGACCCGAGGTGGCGCCGCCGGCGGGGTTGAAACGCCAGAGTTCGCGGCCGGTGGCGGCATCGAGCGCGAAGAGCACGAGCTGGGGCGTGGTGCCGTAGAGCACGCCGTCGATCACGAGCGGGTTACACTGGATCTGGGAGCGATTCTTGGGGTCGGCGTCGCCGGAACGAAACGTCCACGCGGGCTGGAGGCGGGCCACGTTGGCCGGCGTGATCTGGTTGAGATTCGAGTAGTGAGTGCCGCCGGCGTCGCCGAGATAGGCAGACCAGTTTTTATCGGCGGCGGCTTGGAGCGAAGCGGACGCGCACAGGAGCGCGATCAACGCGGAGATGGGGAAATGGCGGCGCATGGGGATGCACCGATTTGGCGGAGGTTGGTCCGCGCGGCGAGACGGGAAACGGAAAGGGCGGGTCGGAGACCCGCCCTACTTTCCTTTACGCGTAGCTGCCGGCTTGGGAAATCCCGAGGTCTTGGCGGCGCTGCTTACGGTCGGCGGCGGCGTGCTTCGCGTAGCCGCTGCGACGGTGCTCGGCGAGCGGATCGGCGGCGAGTTTGCTGGCCTTGCGCCAGGCGGCGATGGCGGGCGAGACATCGGTGAAGAAGGCTTTCTTCAGGACGAGTTCGGCATCGACGACGTTGTTGGCGGCTTGCGCGCGGCGGAGGGCGTCGTGATCAACAAGCGCGGCTTTGACGTAGAGTTCCTGCGCCATGATGACGGTCTGGATCGTCGCCTCGATCTTGGGTTTCTCGTTGTGCGACTGGTCGATCATGTAGGCGATCTTCGGCTGGCGCTTCCGCTCGTTGGCGAAGGTGTGGATCTCGTGGAAAATGCGGAAGACCTGATACGGGTCGATCGAGCCGAGGGTGAGGTCGTCGTCGGCGTAGCGGCGATCATTGAAGTGGAAACCGCCGAGCATGTCTTCATCGAGAAGCCAGGCGACGATCTGTTCGATGTTTTGCGCGACGTAGTGGTGGCCGGTATCGACGAGCACCTTGGCGCGCGGGCCTGCCTTTTTAGCGAGGATGTAGGCCATGCCCCAGTCGGCGATGTCGGTCGCGTAGAAGGCGGGCTCGAAGGGTTTGTATTCCACGAGCATCGTCTGCTTCGGGCCGATGCTCTGGTGCAGGGTCTTGAGGCTCTCTTCGAAGAACGCCTTGCGGGCGCGAATGTTGTCCTGACCAGGATAGCTCGTGCCCTCGGCGAACCAGAGGGAAAGATACTCGCTGCCGACGGCCTGCATGATCGCGGCGGAATCGACGCAGTGTTGCACGGCGCGCGCACGGATGGCGGCGTCGTTATTGGCGAAGGCGCCCCATTTGTAGCACTGGTCTTGGAAGAGATTCGGATTGATGGAGCCGATCTTCACGCCGTGTTTGCGCGCGAGTTTGACGACGGCTTTCGGATCTTCGCCGGCTTTGAAATCCCAGAGCACGTGGGCGGCGACCGTGGGGCAGCAACCGGTGAGGGCGTGGACATGGCCGGCGTCGGCGAGCTTGTCGTTCATGTCGATCGCGGCGGCGTCTTGGAAAAATTTACCGAAGCGCGTGCCGGTGTCGGCGAAACCCCATGAGGGAGTTTCGATCTTAAAAGTGGTGAGCGCCTCGACGGCGCGGCGGAGGAGTTTGGGAGACATCGGGGAAAAGGTTTGAGGCGGGCGCGGAGTTGTCAGGCGAAAAGCCGGTGAACATTCCGGCGGACGGTCCGGGGTGAGGGCCGGCGGGCGGGCGCAAAAAAGGGCGGGTCGAGGAGACCCGCCCAAGGACGGACGTGGGCGCGGGAGAGGGCGGGTCGGAGACCGCGCCCTACTTTCAGAGCTCGACGTTGAACGTGAGCTGGAAGAGCCGGGGATCGATGATGCGGAAGGCCCAGGGCGTGCCATCGGTGCGCACGGCGACGGCTTGAAGGTGGCCGTTTTCAAAGACGTTTTGCACGTTGAGCTGCACGGAGGAGCGGATGCGGCCTTTGTTCATTTTGAAGGCGTAGGAGACAAAGGCGTTGGCGGTGAACACGGGATCATCGTAGTAGAGGGCCGAGGGGGCGATCTTGCGGACGAGGTAAGCGTTGCTCGCGAGGTCGAACTCGGGCGTGGCGTATTTGGTGCCGATGGCGGCGCGGGAGGCCCAACTGCCGCCGCCGCCGATGCGGAGGTTTTTCAGGATGCGGTTATCCCCGGCGATGCCGGCGAGGTTGTAACTGGTGGTCGCGGCGAAGGAATAACGGCGCGTCTGGGGGCGGGGCTTGCCGGCGTTTTGGATGAGCGGATTGTAAACGTTGAGCACTTCGGCGGCGTAGCGGTTGGCGCGGGTGAGCGAGGTGCCGCCGGTGTTGGTGTTCCAGTAGGATTCGGTGACGCCGGTGGCGGTGTTGGTGTAGGCGGCTTTTTCGAGGATGGGCTGGCGCGTGGTGATGTAGCGGGTGAGGGACTCGGCGATGTTGGAGTCGATCGTCTCTTTCTGCGCGCCCGTGACCTTGATGTTCCAGTAGCGCGTGCGGAAGTTGAGCTCGGCCTCGTAGCCGCGCGAGGTGACGTCGTTGGTGGCGGTGCGGCTGGAGCCGGGGGGCGTGACGAGGATCTGGCGCGCCTCAGCCTTGGTGAAGCCCATGAGGCCGTAGACGTGATCGGTCACGCGCTGGCGGGTGTCGCCATCGCTGGAGCCGATCAGGCCTTTCGCTGCGAGATAGCCGGCATCGCCGGTGCCGTTGAAGTTGGGACCCTGCGGGGTGGTCGTGCCGGTGGGCGTGTTGGAGTCGCCGTAAATGCGGTAGAAATACCAGTCGAAGAGATCGAGTTCGTTGGGGCTGTTGGACCCGAAGGCGTTGTCCACGTCGAGCTGGCCGGTGTCGAAATCGAAGGGCAGCGCGCGGGAGGATACGCGACCGGTGGCGCCGTTGCGGGCGTTGGTGGTGGTGCCTTCGTATTTGTTCAGGGAGATCCAGAGGCGCTCGTCCAACATGGAGATGCGGACGCCGTAGTCTTTGCTGTCGCCGCGGGGATTATCGAGGAGCGTGCCGTAGGTGTCCACGGCCTGGCTGGCGGGATCGAGGCTGTCGGACTGGTTGTAGGTGAAATGCAGCCAACGGAGGGGTTTGACGACGATGCCGGCGGTGCGGGTGATGCCGCGGTTGTCGGTGGCGCCGGTGCGGTAGTTGACGGGGTTGTAGGTGTCCTGGAAATCGAACATCGCCTGAGTGGGCTCCAGATAGGAGGCCGTGCCGATGTTGTAGCGGTATTGCGGATAGAGCGTGGTGGAGTCGTAGGGCTTGTTGCCGGCGAAGCGCACCTTGTCCTGGCGGTAGCCGATGGTGGGGATGATGCGGCCGTCGAGGAAGAAGCCCTGCCAGATGCCGCCTTGGGTGCGGTTCTCAGTTTTCAAGGAGCCTTGAGCAGAGAAGAGGACTTCGGCGAGGCGGGTATTCTGCTGGGTGCGCCACTGCGGAGTATCGAAGGCGACGGCGCCGTTGCCGCCGAACTCGGTGGACCAATAAGTATAGGGCACGTTGGCATCGGTCGGCGGACGCGTGGTGGGGGAATCCACGTTGTAGCCTTTGCCGTCGCCGAGATAGTAATTGGTGTTGAACGAATCGGAGTTGCCGGTGCCGCGGATGAGCGTGGAGGTGTCGGCGATCTGTGAGCGGTAGCGGAGGGCGTTGGGGATGTTCTTGCGCTCGCTGTATTCGGCGTAGCCGAGGAAATTCTGCTTACCGAGCCAGCGGGAGATGCCTTTGTCGCGGGAGAAATCGACCATGTAAGCGCCCTGGGCCTTGAGGGTGAGCTTCTCTTCGGGGCGGTAGTAAACTTGAGGCTGGCGGCTGCGGAGGTAGGGGCGGAGATAGCCCGGGTTCACGGTGCCGTTGGGCAGGGTGCGATTCGGGTCGATGTTGATGATGCCATCGACGCCGTCGCCGCCGTTGCCGATGAAGTTCCAGGACTTGGCCTCGATGTCTTCGCTGAGGCCGGCGAACTGGAAGGCGAGTTGCTGCTTTTCCGTATTGATGACGGATTGTTCGAGTTCGAAACGGAGGACGTTGGAGCGGCGCTCGGAATAGTTGGAAGCATTGATGTTATACTCCGTCCAATCGTAGAGGGCCTTGCCATCCGAGCCGTTCACGCCGGAGAGCTGCTCGCTGAAGACGGTGTTGACGAGGCCGAAGGGTTTGCCGGTGGCGGGATTGATGTCGGGGATGTTCACCTGCTGGCCGGGGATCTGGTATTCGACGAGGCGCTGGGTGCCGCTCTGCGCGTAGGTGTTGTTCAAGGTGGTGTTGTTGCGGCTGGTGAAAAGCCACGAAGCGCCGCCGGTGAGGAAGGCGATCTGGCCGTCGATGTAGCCGATGACGGGGCGCTGCGCGTTGGTGCCGGCGTGGAGGCCGCCAGAGAAACGGTAGAGGCTGGAGAGTTCGTTGGCGCCGCCGACAAGGTTGGCGGTGGTGAGGCCGGAGAACGTGCCGAGCGAGGCGCCGGCGGAGCTGTAAACGGTGCCGGTGGAGGCGTCGAAGGTCTGGGCGCCGTTGGCCAGCCAGGAGGTGATGCCCTGACGCGGCGTCATGGCGTTGGGCAGGGACTGGCCGTTGCGGACGGTCTCGTAGGAGAGCTTGAGCGAGGTTTTTTTGAAGGGTTGGAAGCGGGTGACGATGTTGAAGCGCTTCGATATCTGGGAGGACGGCTCGCGGATGAAGCCGACGTCGTCGTGCGAACCGAGCACGCGCACGGCGAGTTTGTTGCGCCAGAGCACGCGGTTGATATCGAAGGTCTCGCGCAGGCGCCCGCGGTCGTCGGTCATGAAGGTGAACTTCGTGGCGTCGCGGTTGGTGTTGGCGGCGGCGAGGCTCAGGTTGACGGTGCCCGAAGTGGAGCCGATGCCGAAGATGTTGGAATTGGCGCCGCGGCTGATTTCGACGGCGTCGATGTTGTAGGCGTCGATGGCGGAGGCGTTGCTGACGGAGATGCCGCCGGCGGTGACATTGGCCTGACCCATGCCGCGGATGCGGTTGTTGGCCTCGGGATTGTTGGAGGCGGTGTCGATGACGCGGTTATTGTCCACGGAGAATTCCGTGTATTGGTAGAAGCCCTCGACGTTGCTCTCGGAGCGGAAGATGTCGTTGAGATCGACGGCGGCCATGTCGTCGAGTTGCTGTTTCGTGACGACGGAAATGGGCGATGCGAGATCTTCGAGCCGGGAATTCATGCGCGTGCCGGAGAGGGAATTGGACGCGTAGTAGCCCTTGTCGTTTTCGCTTTTCACCTCGAAGGGTGTGAGGATGACGGCACCGTCTTTATTTTTGTCGGGCGGGTTGGCAGCGACCGTGGCCTCGATGGCCTTCGCATCGGCTTTGGTGAGCGGCTTGGCGGGTTTCTTGTCGGTAGACGCGTCGGGCGCGGGCGGAGTTTCCTGGATCGGCGAGGTCGGGGCTTGGGCGTGCAAGCAGGCGAGCGCGCTCGCGAGAGCGACGGGCGCAAACCAAGGCCAGCGAGGGCGGCTAAACAGGGAGGAAGGTGAGTTCATAGGAGGGAGTTCGGTTGGGGTTATGGAGTTCGTGGGCTAAAGGATCTAGGCGGAAAGGCAGGCGGGAGATCGTGGAATGGGCCCGCGTGGGAGTGGGCTACTTCGGCGCGGACGCGGCGGGCGGGATGACGGTCGGGGTGCCGATCTCGACGTTGCCGTCGCGCACGCCGCGCTTGGTGATCGTCGCGGGCGCGTCCATGTCCTGGCCGAAAAACGGCGCGGCGGTGGCGATGAGCGTGGGGAGCGTCTGCTCTTCGGAAACACCGGACGCAGCGACGGTCATACGCGTGCGCCAGAGCAACCGGCGCTCGCCGCGGGCGAGGGCGGCGTGGTCGTAGGCGGAGGCGACGACGTAGTAAACGTCGGCCACGGCCTGATCGACGAGGAATTCGTTTTTCTCGCTGCGGAGTTTGAACTGATGCACGGGATCCATGAACGCCATCTGCTCCGCGCCGAGGATGGGCGCGATCCCGTGCACGGCGCCGGAGGGATCGACGCGCGCGGGCGGGTTCGCGCCCGCCAGCTCCTCGGCGCGGGTGAAGACATCGACCATCTGTTTGGCAAATTTCTCGCCGCCGACGAGGGCGGCGCGGTCCACGAGATTACGCCCGACGGCGCGGCCGGAGAGCACGGCGTTTTCCCCATCGGCCTCGGTGAGCAAGTTGTGCGCGCCCCACACGAAATTGATGACGAGCGAGGGGGCGTGGGCGGGCGGCTGCGCGGGGAGGTAGCCGTTGGCGGCGAGGGCGCGGACGAGGATTTTCTCGATCTGCTCGGGAGAGAGCGCCGGCTCGCCCCCCGTGCTGTGGCCGAGATCGTGGTGGCCGCCGGACTTGGTGATAAAATAGGCGGGCGAGGCAGGTGAGACCGCGGGAAGTTTTTTCCCGGCCGGGGTCATTTCGGTGATGACGGTAAGGTTGAGATGGGGATTTTTCTGGAGCGATTTTGGCAACAGCGAGAAGACCCAGGACGACGCGTCGGCGTCGTTGCCGGCGGGTTTGGCGGAGGTGGCCGCGATGAGCCCGATCTCAGACCATACCGCGAAGACTACGAGGAGAAGGCGTGAGGGGTGCATGCCGAGAAAAGAAAACGAGACGAATGATCATCAACGCGAACCGACACTTTTAAACTGTCCACGGACGGTCAGAACTCAAGATTCGCCGGGCGCAGAGGAGCGCGGGCGCGGGGGCTACCCACCGCTTAACAAGGCGGGTAAGAGACCGCGCCCTACTTGGCGGCGGCCTGGCGGGCGAGGGCGAGATTTTCTAGGAGGCGGGCGTCGCCAGGGCGCAGACGCAGGGCGGCTCCGTAGGCGACGATGGCTTCGGCGGCGCGGCCGGAGGCGAGGAGGGCGTTGCCGAGATTGGCGCGGGCGGCGAAGTGCGTCGGATCGAGGGTGACAGTGCGCGTGTAGGCGGCGGCGGCTTCGGGGAATTTACCCTCGCGGGCGAAGGCGTTGCCGAGGTCGAAATATTCGGCGGCCTCACCGGGTTCGCGGGCGGGCAGAGCGGCGAAAATCAAGGCGGCTTCGGGCGCGCGGCCGAGGGCGAGGAGCGCGAGGGCGCGGTTGCGCTGCGCGGAGTAGTCGGTGGGGTTGAGCGTGAGGGCGCGGTCCAGCGGCGGGAGCGCCTCGGCGGGGCGGTTGGCGGCGACGAGGGCGGCGCCGAGGTGGGTAAAGCCGCGGGCGTGCGCGGGGGCGTGCACGGCATTGTCGGTCCAGAGCGCAATGGCGTCGCGGTAATCGTGATTGCGCACGGCGGCGGCGACTCCGGCGACGAGAACGAACGGCGCTAAAATCCACGAGGCGCCTTTGCCCGTCCAGCGAATGAGGACGAGGCAGGCGACCGTCACGAGCGCAGCGAGCGGAAGATACATGCGGTGCTCGGCCATCGTCTGCGTGACGAGCGGGACGATGCTGGAACTGGGCGCGAGGATGAGAAAGAACCACGCGCCGGCGAAGCCGAGAACGGGTTTGCGCACGAGGGCCCAGAAGGTGGCGGCGAGAAGTGCGAGGACGACGAGTCCCTGCCACCAGACGGCGGCGAGGGACGTGGTGACGGCGGTGCCGTAGTCGAGCACGAGTGGATGCGGCCAGAGGGAGAGCCGAAGATAGAGGACGAGGGCTTCGCACTGTTTCAGGAGGTAGCTCCATGAAGTGACGCCGAGGCCAAAGCCGGCGGCGGTGCCGCGAGCGCCGCCGCTTTGAGCAACGAGGAATGCGAGGAGCAGCCAGGTCGCGGCGAGTGCGACGTAGTAGCCGCGACGGAGGCGGAGCGCAGCGGCGAACGTGCCGGCGACAAAGGTGCGGTCGTAGAGCAGGACGAGGAGCGGCGCGGTCACCATAACTTCCTTGGCTGCCATGCCGAGGAGGCAGGCGAGGACGGAGAGCACGAGCCAAGTGCGTGGGGCACTGCGCGCTTCCCTTTCAGAACGGATCGTGGCGCGGGCGAAGGCGTAGAGCGTGAGGAGGTAGAGGAGGCCGCAGAGGGATTCGGTGCGCTGGGCAATGCAGACGACGGTCTCGGTCTGGAGCGGGTGTAAGGCCCAAAGCGACGCGGCGGCGAACGCGGCCGCGGCGCGGTTGAAGGGGTGAATTTTAAGTTGAAGGGAAGCAAACGTGCGGCGCAGGAGACCGAGCAGGGCGAGCGCGGAGCAGGCGTGGATCGCGAGGTTCAGCGCGTGGTAGCTGCGAACGTTTTCCCCGCTGATCGCGTAGTTGAGTGCGTAGGAAAAATTCACGAGTGGCCGGCCCGTCGTGGTGCTGCCGTCGGCGGGCGGGGTGAAGATCGCGAGCGAGGCTAGACTGCGGATCGTGGGATTGGTGAGAACGGCGCCGCGATCATCGAAGAGGAAGGGCGCAGTGAGGCTGTTGGCGTAGGCGAGCACGATGGCCGCTACGAGCGCGAGTGGGGCCAGCCACTTTGAAAAATAGGCGGACTGCGGAGAGGGAGATGCACCTCGCGGGAAACTGGGGGTGACCTTGGCCATGGGGAGCGAGAACGTTGTGGCCGACTAACGGTTGGGGCTACAGGTCAAAAAAAAGCTCCCTCGGTTGCGAGGGAGCTGAAGTTTCGGAGCGTTGAGCCCAGATTAGAACGTGAACGTCGAGGTCAGAATGAACTGGCGCGAGTCGATGATGCGGAAGGCCCAAGGCGTGCCATCGAAATTGACCTGCGTGGGCATGAGGCGGCCGTCTTCCGTAGCGTTGTTGACGTTGAGCTGGATCTTCCAACCGATCTTGTTGTTGAGGATTCTACGCGAGTAGGAAAGCCAGAGATCGGTGTAGTAGTTGCCGGAGTCGTAAACGGGGCGGGTGACGTCGTTGAGGTTGATGACGGTGGGCGAATTCACCGGATCGCCCACCTTGCCGTAGAAGCCGATGGCGGCGCGGGATTCCCAACGCTCGCTGCCGCCGATCGCGAAGCCTTTCAGCCGGGCACCGGTGAAGGAATAATTGGTGAGGAGGGAGCCGTGATACTGGCGCTCGAGCGGCGAGCGCGCGCCTTCGAGGGCTTTGGCGAGCGCGACTTGGGAAACGACGACGTTGTTGTGGTAAGCTTGGGCACTCGTGTTGCCATCGGTGTTCTCGATCTGGGCGACGCCGGCGTAGCCGTAGCCGGTCCAGAATTTTTTGAGCGACCAACTGCGGCTCGACGTCGGGTCGATAAAGTCGGGGATGTCCGGCGCAGCGTTCGTCTGCCACTTAGGGAGGCGTTCCGCGAGCCAAGCGTCGTATTGCGGCGCGATGTTAGCGTAGGTGCTCTGCTGTTTGCTGCCCGTGACCTTCATGGTCCAATTGGGCAGCGGGTTATAGGTCATCTGGAGTTCGACGCCCTTGGCCTTGCTCTCCTGAGTGGCGCCGGAGCTGAGGCCGCTGTAATAATTCAGGGGGAGTTTGATGAGGTCGTAGATTTTCTGCTGGTTGGTCGGGTCGTTGACGGGATTTACGGCGTCGGTATTCCAGCCGTTTACAGCGATGATTTCGTTGATCGTGCGGCCGGCGGCGACGCCGTTGCGGAGGCGCTGAACGGCGCTGGCCCAAGGAATACCGGTGGTGGTGTCGGCGTAGGCAAGGCGCGTGAGAAGCGTGCCGGCGGCGCCGGTGCGCTCGTTCTGGCTCTGGTTTTCATACCAGTTGAGGCGCACGACGAGTTTGTTGCGGAAGAGATTGAAACCGATGCCGCCATCCTGGCCGCTGCCCGTGGGCTTTGGCAGGGGCTTGAAGAAATAGTCGGTCTGATAGGTGGAGGGAGGGTTAAAATTATCCGACTTGTTGTAATAGAACGTCAGGCTTTGCAGAAACTCGGAAGCGAGGGTCTCTTCGCCGACCATGCGGCGGATGAACCCCTGATTCTTGAGGGGGCGGAAGGCGGCGCCGAAGGTCTTGGTATTGCCTTCGAGAGCGTCCCAGCGGGCCCAGCGGCTCATGACGAGATCGTGATTGATGAGGCCGGAGACACCGTTGCTGAAGAGCTGGGCGTTGGGGAGGGCGACCTCGGTGACCTTGCCGTTGACGTCGGTAAGGGCGCCGGGCGTGGTGATACGGGCGCGGTAGTTATCGTGGCGGAAGCCTAGGGTGGCGATGAGACGGTCTTCCCAGAGATAGCTCTGCGCGGCGAGGGTCCAGCTCTTGACCTCGCGGCGGGTGCGGAAGCTGCCGGCACTGGAGAAAAGAGACTGCTCGATCACGCTGTCGTTCTGAAACTGGCCGGTGTTGTGGTTGTAAACTTGGATTTGTGAGGTGACGGGGCGGTCCCAGCCCTGATTGCCGTAGAAGCCGGCCGAGTGGGTCGTGAGGCCCTGCGCACCACCGGGACTCGACATGTAATATTTGCGCATGAGCGCGGAAGTCAGGGCTTGTTGCGTGCCTGGAATCGCGAGGTTGGCGCCGTAGCGGAGCTTGGCGTCGTCATCACCGCCGACGAAATTATTGCGCCAACGCTCAACGGCCCGGTTTACATTTTGCTGGGACCACAGGCCGAGCAAACGATGACGGCCGAGCCATTTGATGATACCGTTTCGCTTCGTGAAATCTAAATCATACGCGAGCATCGCCCGGTAATTATCGTCAGTCTGAGGCGTATAAAATGTGTCGATACCGCCACCCACGCCCTCGGAGACGAAGGGGAGGCCGAAGTAAGGGTTGGCCGAGCCGTCGATGCGCTTTTGGTTGGTGTCCACTTGGATCGTGGCACCGGTGAGCTGGTTCATCGTGTAGTTCTCCACGCTCTCGACGTCCTGCCGCAGCCAGCCGGCGCTGAAGAAGAGATCGGGGAGGATTTGCTGCTCAAGTTCCAAATTGTAATTGGCTGCGCGCACGTTGGCGAAATTGGTCTGGAGGTGATTGTATTTGGTCCAGTCGTAAATCGACTTGTTGGTCACGCCGGGGAGTTGATAGCTGCCGTAGGTGTAAGTCTTACCGTTAATGAGGGCGGTGGGGATGGGCTGGTTGATCGACGACGACCACTGGCGGTCCAGCATGAGGAACCGCGGATCGTTGGCGGTCCAACCGAGCGACGCAGGCGTCGGAGTAGCGGTGGCGGGACTAGTCTGCGCGGGGGCGTAGAGGACGGGATTACGCTGGAAAAACGCGATGGACTGGCCGCCATCGATCAGACGCAAGGGCCGACCCGTATCTTCAAACTGGATGCCCGGCACAAACTGGGGCGAGGCGATATTGCTGGGCGCACCGGCGCCGAGGATGGTGTTAACCGCGGCGTTGTAACCAGGCGAATTAATGTTGGAGACGTAGGGGCCGACGACGCGGTTACTGTCGAGCACGGTGATCATACGTGTGGTCGGATCGTAGGCGGGACGTCCGGACGCGAACCACGGGGTCACAAAATCACGGGGCGTCAGGGAATTCGGCCGGTTGGCATTATTTTGGTAGTTCTCGGCAAAGCCCCTGAGCACGGTTTTGGAAAACGGCTTGTAGGTGATGGCGCCATATTGGCGGCGCGTGAGATCGCCGGAGGGTTTCCGCTGAAATTGCTGATCATTGAAGAGGAGTGCGCCATAGACCGAGAGCTTGTCCTTAATGAGCGCGCGATTGACCGAAAGGGCGGTGCGGAAGGAGCCGTATTGGTCCGTGCGCATGACGACTTGGCTGGTGTTGCGGTTGAGCACGGCTTGGGCCGAGGTCTGGTTGACGATACCCGCCGGCGTGCCGAGGCCGAAAAGCAGGGAGTTGGGCCCGCGCGTGATTTCGATCGACTGCGTATTGTAGGAATCGAATGGAATACGATTATTGGTCGGGAAGTTATTGATCGCCGCGTCGGGAGCGGCCATGCCACGGACGCGGTTAGCTTGGGCATTGGTGGAAGAATCGCCGTTGTTGCCGAAGCTGTAGCCGGCGATCGAATCTTTGGCCGTGCCGCGATCGGTGATGGAAGGCGTGTAGGAACTGGAACCCTCAGTGCTCGCCTCATATTTAAAGATGTCGTTGATATCCAGCGACGCGGTGTCGTCCATCTGCTGCTTCGTAACGACCGTGATCGAAGCCGCGAGGTCAGCCAGATTGGTATTGAGGCGAGAGCCAGCCAAAGTGTTTTCAGCGAAGTAACCGGAGTCCTTGGCCGTGCTCACTTGAAAAGGCGTGAGCACCACGGCTCCATCTTTGCTAAGATTCGGCGCCTTATCGGCAGCGGCTTGGGCGGCGGCGGCCCGAGCCGCGGCTTCGGGGGATTCGGCGACAGACTGGGCGCGAGCAGATTGAAACGCGCCCAGTGCAAGGCAGGCGAGGAGCAGACGGACTGAGTGGAGACGACGGGAGACGGGTAGGCAGTGCATGGGGTTGCTTGGGCTGGCCGCAGGGTGAAAAGGCGGGCGCCACTCAAAGGCGGAAATCCGCGACTATGACGCAAAGCGCCGCGTAACGGACAGTCCGCTATCGGTGTCCCGAATCTGCCGGCACGCGCTGCGCGAGCAACCAACCCGCGCCCACCGCCAGGCCCAGACTCAACAACACAAACCAATCGCCATGCTCCGTGTAGAAACTCCTCCGGCCGATCCAGCGGGAGTCGCGCGTGATCGACACCACCTGCGCACCGCGAAAATAAATGCGCCCGTTTTCGTCGCCCATATTGAAGCGCACGTTGCCGAACTCATCGATCCAACCACTCCAGCCGCCATTGCCGCAGCGCAGCACGGGGCGGCGATTCTCGACCGCGCGAAGGACCGAGTGCGCCGCATGTTGATACGCCGCGCCGCCCTCGCCGAACCAGCCGTTGTTGGTGATGACCGCGAGCACGTCGGCACCCGAGCGCACACTGGCGCGGGCGAGCGAAGGGAAGATGTCTTCGTAGCAAATAAGCGGGCCAAACGCGATGGTCTCGCCACGCAATGACACCAGCAGTGACGTCGCTTCGGTGCCCTGCGCGAAGTCTTCGCCGATCGGCACAAATTTCTTAAGCCAGCCGAAGATCGGACGCAGCGGAACGAACTCGCCGAAAGGCACGAGCTTGCGCTTGGCGTAATAGGCAGGCTGCAAGCCGCTGCCGGGCGTCACGACGAAGGCCCCGTTGAACCAGCGCTCGGTGCGGGCGCCCGCGTCCTCCACGGCGATGGAGCCGAGCAGCAGCGTGGTGTTGGCCCGCTTCACGAGGGATTCGGCGAAACCCCGGACATTATCGTCGCCGCGAATCGCCCAAGGGGTGACGGCTTCGGGCCAAAGGATGAGATCGGGATGCGTCGCAGCGGCGGTGAGCGTCGTCTGCTCGAGCACCTGCATGATGCCGGCGGCCTTGGATTGGTCCCACTTTATCTCCTGTGGAATGTAGGGCTGCACAAACGCCACACGCCCGAGCGGGGTGTTGAACGGCGCGCGGTTAAAGGTCTCCTGCACGTGAAGACACAGCGCGCAGAGCAGCAAAAACACGGCTAAGAAAAACTCCTGACTGCGCTTATCAAAGCCTTTGACGTTTTCCCGAAACAAACGGTGGGCGTAGGCGGCGAAGCCGAGATTCATCATCACAAGCACGAAAGCCACCCCACCCTGCCCCGTGTAGGCCGCGATCTGTAGAATACTCACGCGCTCCCACTGGCTGGCGGCGAGCGGCATCCACGGAAACCCACCAAGCAACCACGTGCGCAGCCATTCGTTGATGCACCAAAGGCCCGCGAGTCCGAGAATGGCGGCGAGCCGGATGCGCGTAGGCCGCCCCAATAGGCGTGGCAGTGTCCACCACGCGGCGAGAAACCACGCACCGATCCACGCCCCGATAAACGGCCCGAGCAACAGCAACCCGGGCCACGTTACATAGTGCAGCCATCCGAAGATTACGGTCCAAGCGATCGCCTGCGCGCTGAGCATCGTCCACGCGTAGAGCTTGAACCGCGGCCGCCGGTAGGCCCAGAAAAGGCCGGGCACGAGGAACGCGTAGGCAAACTCCGGCGTGCTATACGGCGGGAACGAAAGCACGGTGAGAGCCACCGTGAAAACAAACGCCACCGCCGCCGCGACGTAATCGACGTTGTTAATCCAAAATGACGGCTTCTGATCGTAAGGATCCGCCTCGGGCGCTGTCTCCGCCGAGGTCACGCTCCGTGACAGTTTTTGAATTTCTTACCGCTACCACAGGGGCACGGATCGTTGCGGCCGACCTTCGGCGTATCGCGGCGGATCGTGATCTTGGGCAGTTGAACCTCAGGTTCAGCCGCGGGCGCGGATTCGGCAACGCCGCCGCCGGTGACGGTCGTGCTCGTCTGCACACGGGGCGCAGAGGGCGCATCGGCCGGGCCGACGGCACGGGCGGTGCGGCTGAGGAGCGAAAGCATGTTTTCGAAGCTCTCGATATTTGAAGCACTGCGGAACAGGCCCGTGCAGATCTGCAGGCGGACGTTGTTCATTAGCTCCTCGAAATACCTGTAGGCCTCGCTCTTGTATTCCACGAGCGGGTCCTTCTGTCCGTAGCTGCGGAGGCCGACGGACTGGCGGAGATTTTCCATCTCGGTGAGATGCTCCTGCCAGTGGTGATCAATGGCGTTGATCACGACGTAGCGCTCCAGCGCGCCGAGCGCGTCGGGAATCTCGACGGATTCTTTAACAGCGTAAGCCTGCTTGACGCGCTCCGTGAGCTTGGCGGTGAGCGCCTCGACATCGTCACCCACGAGTTCGGCGGCGGTGACGGCGATAGGGAAATGCGTATTGAGCCAACCGACGAGGCTCTCGACGCCGCTGGAGGTGGCGCCGCCCTTTTCGCCGATGCCGGCGACCGCGAGACGCGAGGCGATTTCCTCGGAGACCTGCTCGAAAATAATCTCTTTCGGACGGTCGGCGTGGATCGCGGCGTTGCGGATACCGTAGATGACTTCGCGCTGCTGGTTGAGCACGTCGTCGTATTGCAGAAGACGTTTGCGAACCGAGAAATTCTGCTGCTCGACCTTCTTCTGCGCGCTCTCGATGGAGCGATTGAGCCAGGGATGCTCGAGCTCCTCGCCCTCTTTCATCGAGCCTTCCATGAGGCGCGAGGCGAGATTGCCCTGCAGGAAGAGGCGCATGAGTTCGTCTTCCAGCGAGAGGAAGAATTTCGTGAGACCGGGGTCGCCCTGACGCGAGCAACGGCCGCGGAGCTGGCGGTCGATGCGGCGGGACTGGTGGCGCTCCGTGCCGATGACCATGAGGCCGCCGAGTTCGCGCACGCCGGCGCCGAGTTTGATGTCGGTGCCGCGGCCCGCCATGTTGGTGGCGATGGTGACGGCGCTGCGCTGGCCGGCGCGGGTGACGATCTCGGCTTCCTGCTGGTGGAACTTCGCGTTGAGCACGGCGTGGATGACGCCGGTGCGCTTCAACATGCGCGATAGCACTTCGGAAGATTCGACGCTTACCGTGCCGACGAGGACGGGCTGGCCGCGCTTGTTGGCTTCCTCGATCTCTTTCACGACTGCGTTGAACTTATCGCGGCGGGTTTTGAAAATAGAGTCGTTGCGATCCACGCGGATGCACGGCTGGTTCGTCGGGATCACCTGCACGGCGAGACGGTAGATGTCCTGGAACTCGGTGGCCTCGGTCTCGGCGGTGCCGGTCATGCCCGCGAGCTTCTCATACATGCGGAAGTAATTCTGGATTGTGATCGTCGCGTAGGTGCGCGTCTCGCGCTCGATCATCACGTTTTCCTTGGCCTCAACGGCTTGGTGGAGACCATCGGACCAACGGCGGCCCGGCATGACGCGGCCCGTGTTCTCATCGACGATCATGACCTTGCCGTCCTGCACGACGTATTCGACGTCGCGCTCGTAGAGCGAGTAAGCGCGGAGGAGTTGGGAGATGGCGTGAATCTCCTCGGAGATTTCGGCGTAGCGATTCTGCGCGGCGAGTTTCTTGGCTTCGCGTTCCTCGGGCGTGATCGGCTCTTTTTCGAGATCGGAGAACTCGGTGGCGAGGTCGGGAAGCACGAAGGCGTCAGCGTTATCGGGGCGGAGCTGCTTGCGGCCGATTTCGGTGAGGTCGGCCTGGTGCTGGCGCTCATCGACGACGTAGAGGAGGTCTTCCTTGAGGCGGTAGAGTTCGTCTTTGTTGAGGTCGGAATTGAGATCGGTCTCGACCTTGTCGAGGAGCTTACGCCAGGCGGGTGTCTCAAGGAGACGCAGGAGCTGCTTGTTGTTGGGCGCGCCCATTTTCACCGCCAGCATCTTGCGCGCGGCCTGATTGCGCTCTTCGTCGGTCGGCGTGGGTTTTTCGAGCAACGCCATCGCCTCGGAGACGAGACGATTACAGAGCCGGGTCTGGTCGTTAACGAGACGGTCGATGGGCGGTTTGATGCGCGTAAACGGCTGCTCGCGCTCGATGGGCGCGGGGCCGGAAATGATCAGCGGCGTGCGCGCTTCGTCCACAAGGATGGAGTCGATTTCATCCACGATGCAGAACCAGTGGTCGCGCTGGACCTGGTCTTCCTTGCGCGTGGCCATGCCGTTGTCGCGGAGGTAGTCGAAACCGAACTCGCTGGCGGTGCCGTAGGTGATGTCGCGGCCATACATCTCGCGGCGGAGATCGGGCGACATCTGCTGCTGGATACAGCCGACGGTGACACCGAGGAACCCGTAGAGATGGCCCATCCATTCGGAGTCGCGGCGGGCGAGGTAGTCGTTGACGGTGACGAGCTGGGTATTGCGGCCGGTGAGGGCGTTGAGGTAGAGCGGGAGCGTGGAGACGAGGGTCTTGCCCTCGCCCGTCGCCATTTCGGAAATCTTGCCCTCGTGGATAGCCATGCCGCCGATGAGCTGCACGTCGAAGTGAACCATGTCCCAAGTGAGTTCGTGTTCGCAGACGAGGACCTTGCGGCCGCTCAGGCGGCGGGCGGCATTTTTAACGGTGGCGAACGCCTCGGGGAGGAGGGCTTCGAGGGCGGCTTTTTTATCGGGGGCGGCGGCGAGACGGGCGCGGAACTCGTCGGTCTTGGCGCGGAGCTGTTCGTCGGAGAGCGCCTGGTAGGAGAGCTCGACCTCGTTGATGCGCGCCACGATCGGGCGGCTCTTTTCGAGGAATTTACGATAGTTGCGGCCGGAAAAACGTTTGAAGAGAAACGAGAGCATGAAAGAGCGGGAGCGTAGGCCGGGCCACGGGCTTGGCAAATGAAGAAATCGCCCCACGACCTGAGGCAGGAAAACGTTTCAACGGGAGTATCGGCCTGAGAAACATTCCACGCTCCCGGCGTCTTCGTGACCCGGCCCACCGCCGGAAAGTGTGCCGCCGCGGCACGCTCAGCCCTGCTCCTCTGTGAGAGCCGGGCCTCGGATCAGACCAGAGGCTTGAAATACGCGATGGTCCGCTGGAGACCTTCGTCCAGCGGGATCTTAGGCTCCCATTTCAGGACTTTCTGGGCCAACGTGATGTCGGGGCGACGTTGCTTGGGGTCGTCGGCCGGGAGCGGTTTGTGGACGATCTTAGATTTACCGCCGACGAGTTTGAGGGTGAGTTCTGCGAGCTGCAGCATCGTGAACTCGCCTGGGTTGCCAATGTTCATCGGGCCGACGGTTTCCGTCTGCGCCATGAACCGCGCCCAGCCCTCGATGAGGTCATCCACATAGCAGAACGAGCGCGTCTGTGAACCGTCGCCGTAGATCGTGATATCGTCGCCGCGCAACGCCTGCACGATGAAGTTGGAAACCACGCGCCCATCGGCCTCGTGCATGCGCGGGCCGTAGGTGTTGAAAATGCGGACGACGCGGATATCAACGCCGTTCTCGCGGTGATAGTCGAAAAAGAGGGTCTCGGCGCAGCGCTTGCCCTCGTCGTAACAGGAGCGTTTGCCGATGGGATTCACGTTGCCCCAGTAGCTTTCGGGCTGGGGGTGAACCGCCGGATCACCATAAACCTCGCTCGTGCTCGCCTGAAAAACGCGGGCCTTCACCCGCTTGGCGAGGCCGAGGCAATTGATCGCGCCCATGACGGAGGTTTTGACCGTCTTGATC
>JANXLP010000486.1 GCA_025355125.1 Opitutaceae bacterium
AAGGCCGATGCTGAATTAAACAATTTCAGTCTATCCGGCAGCAATCGTAAAGCTGATGTATTGGAAGGCGCTGGTCAACAGCCTTTATTCTCTCGCGCTAGCGAAAGCAAGCCCATTTTTTATTCACAAATGGCGCGTCAACTTGATTCTCCACCGGCGCAGGTGTTGCCGCGCGGGGCGGCGCCGGCGGCGGGTGGGCGGTGGCAGCGGAGTTTTGCGCTGGGGGTGGGTTGCGTGGTGCTCGGCGTCGGGCTCGCGCAGGTGGGGCCGTTGCGGCTGGGCGGGGGCGGGCGGTTTCCGCTGGCGGGTTATGCGGGGGCGTTTTTTTGGATTTTTGGCGGCGGGCTGATGGCGGGTTGGCTGCTGCCGCTCGGGGCGCGTGGGGCGCGAAAGCTGGGCGGGGTTTGGGCGCCGGCGCGGATCGCGCTGAGTCATCTGCGGCGTCCGTCGGGGCGGCACCGTTTGTCGGTGGCGGCGTTGCACTGCGCGGTGGGGATGGCGGCGGGGATGGCGATTCTCGTGGCGAGTTTTGAGCTGACGGTGCGCGGTTGGATCGTGCGTTCGCTGCAGGCGGATCTCTACATCGCGAGCGCGGGCGCGCAGAACGCGTCGATGGATAATTTTATCTCGGCGGCGGCGGCCGACCGGCTGGCGGCGCATCCGGCGGTGGCGGACGCGGCGCGATTCACGGCTTATCCGCTGGAACTCGACGGGATCGCGACGCTGCTCTCGGGGACCGATCTCGCGCTGATGCATGTGCGGAGCGATCTGCCGTGGGTGACGCCGCCGCGCGATCCGGCGCTGTGGGAGGCGCGGCGCAACGCCGGGCTCGCGCTGGTGAGCGAGGCGTTCACGGAACGGTTTGGGAAAAAGCCGGGCGATGCGTTGCGCGTGCCGACGCCGGCGGGTGTGCAAACGTTGGTGATTGCGGGTGTGTTTGCGGACTACGGCAACGAGCGCGGGTCGGTCTTGGTGGATCGCGCGCATTTGAAGACTTGGTTTTCAGACGAGCGCGTGACCAACGTGAGCCTGTGGCTGAAGCCGGGCGTCGAAGCCGACGCGGTGCGCGCGGAGCTGCTGCGGGAGTTTCCGGGGCTGGCGGTTTTCACGAATGTGAAATTGCGGGCCGAGGTGTTGCGGATTTTCCGGCAGACGTTTGCGATCACGTATGCGCTCGAAGTGATCGCGGTGCTCGTGGCCGTGATCGGCCTCGCGCTGACGTTGACGAGCGTGTTGCTCGACCGGCGCGAGGAGCTGACGACGTTGCGGGCGCTGGGGTTTACGCGGCGCGAACTGGCGGGCGCGGCGGCGCTGGAGGGCGGGGCGGTCGCGTTGGCGGCGGTCGCGGGCGGGCTCGCGCTGAGCGTGGCGCTCGGGTGGCTGCTGATTTATGTGATCAACAAACAATCGTTCGGCTGGACCCTCGGGTTTGCGCTTCCGTGGGGGCAGCTCGCGGCGCTCGCGGTGGCGGTGGTCGGCACGGGCGTGGCGGTGAGCTATGGCGTGGGGCGTTGGGGTGCGGATCTGCCGGCGGATCGGGAGGAGTGATGATGAAGATGATGAAAATGTTTTTGAAGGTGGTCGGGGTAGGGCGGGTTATCCTTAACCCGCCGGTTGGGATTTCGTCGCGGGTGGGGCGGTGGTCGCTCCGGCGCGTTAGGGATAACGCGCCCTACCTTCGGAGCGTGGGTTTGGCGTTGGGTCTGGCGGCCTCGGCTTGGGCGCAGGCACCGCTCACGACGGCGGAGGGGTTTGCGGTGCCGCAGGCGGGGAAAGTCTTTTCGTTTCCGCGCGATCACGGGTCGCACCCGGAGTTCAAACTCGAGTGGTGGTATGTGACGGGGCACCTTTTTAAGGACGGCCCGGAGGGTGCGGGTGGGCGGCGATTGGGGTTTCAGGCGACGTTTTTCCGGCAGGCGGCGCCGGATAAATCGACGCAGCTCCACCTTGCGCACATGGCGATCATCGACGTGGCGACGGGGAAATTTTTGTATCAGGAGCGGCTCAATCGCGCGGGCTGGGATGCGGCGTCGGCGGCGGAGACGCTCCATGTGCGGCAGGGCAACTGGTCGCTGCGGCTGAGCGAGCCGGCGGCGGGGGCGGGCGCGGAGCGGATCGAGTTGCGCGGGGGCGTGCAGGCGGAAGCGGCGCTGGCGCTCACGCTGATTCCCGTGAAGCCGCTGGTGATTTTTGGGGAAAACAGCGTGTCGCGCAAAGGGGCGGCGCCGACGGCGGCGAGTTATTATCTCACGTTTTCACGGTTGCGCGCGGAGGGTGAAGTGACGCTCGGCGCGGAGAAATTCGCGGTGCGCGGCGAGGCGTGGATGGATCATGAAATCAGCAGCAGCCAGCTCGACACGAATCAGGTGGGGTGGGACTGGGTGAGTGTGCAGTTTAAGGACGGTCGCGAGCTGATGCTGTATCGACTGCGCAAGCGGGACGGCGGCGCGGATGCGGCTTCGTCGCTCACGTGGGTCGATGCGGCGGGCAAGCCGGTGAAGCAGAAATTTTCATGGGAGGTGCTGGACACGTGGAAAAGTCCGACGACGGGCGCGGTGTATCCGGCGCGGGTGGCGCTCGCGACGACGGATCCGGCGACGGGTGCGGCGGTGCGTTACACGGTGGAACCGCTGGCGCGGGATCAGGAGCTGGCGGGGCGGTTGGGCGGCATCGCGTATTGGGAAGGCGCGTGCCGGGTGCGCGATTCGGCGGGCAAGGAAGTAGGCTCGGCGTATATGGAACTCACGGGCTATGCGGCGGAGTTGAAGCTGTAGGCGAAGCGCGGACACTCGGATTTTTTTGCCACAAAATGCACAAAGAGGTGCTGGCTGCGACGGGCGTTGCGTTGCGCCCATAGGCGCGAGGGTGGTTTCTTCTTTTAACGCGGAGGACGCGGGAGCAAATGAGCGCGAACGCGGGAGCGCGGGGGGGGGGACGGACCGGGAGGTCCGTTTTCCGGGAAGGCGTGCGGGGCGCGGAGTTTACTCTGGCAGCGGTTTGCCCTTGGTCTCGGGGGCGAGCCAGATGAGGGCGAGGCCGACGACGTAGATGAGCGTGATGATCGCGCCGGCTTTGGCGTAGCTGCCGTCGAAGCTTTGCATGAGGGCGCCCATTTGCAGGGCGCCGACGGCGGCGAGGATGCGTCCGGCATTGTAGGAGAGGCCTTGGCCGGTGGCGCGCACGCGGGTGGGGAAAAGCTCCGGCAGGTAGAGTGGCAGCCAGCCGTAGAACGCGGCGGTGAACGCGCCGACGAGGAAGGTTAAGGCGAGGAAGGACGGGCCGTAGGTGTCGATGCCGCGGAAGAGAACTGCGCAGGTGATGAGCGAGCCGAGGCACATGAGGAAATACGCCACGCGGCGGGAGACCCAGCGGCCGACGTAGGCGCCGAGGAGGCAGCCCATGATGGCGCCGATGCCAGAAGCCATGCCGGTCCAACCCTTGGCGGAGGGGTCGGCGACGCCGGCCATCTTGTCGGCCCAGAGCGGGAGCCATTGCACGGAACCCCACGTGCCGATGAGGGCGACGGAGGAAAGTGCGGTGGCGATGAGCGTATGTTTCCAAAGCTTGGGGCCGAAGATTTCAGTGAGTGGACGAATCTTCGTGGGACTGGATTTGACGGCGGCGTGCCATTTTTCCGACTCGGGCACGAAGAGGCGGACGACGAAGGTGAGCAGGGCGGGCGCCGCGCCGATGAGCGCGACCCAGCGCCAGGAGTCGATGGTCACCTTGAAGAAGATCGCGAAGACGGCGATGAGTGCGAAGCCGACGTTGGCGGCGGCGCCGATGACACCGGCCATGAGGGGACGGTGTTTCTCGGGCCAGACTTCCATGACGAGCGCGATGCCGAGCGACCATTCGCCGCCCATGCCGAGCGCGGCGACGAAGCGGGAGGCGCAGAGGTGCCAAGGCTCGCTGGCGAAGTAGATCAGGCCGGTGAACACGGAATACACGAGGATGCTCGCGGCCATGGCACGGACGCGGCCGATCTTGTCGCCGAGCCAGCCGAAGATCACCCCGCCGCCGGCCGCGCCGAAGAGAAACGCGGCGGTGGCGTAGCCCATCCACTGGGCGACGAAGGCGTCGTTGAGCGTGAGGCCGTGGGCCTGTTGCATCTGGAGTAACGCGGGGCGGGCGATGAGCGGGAAGAGGCCCATTTCCATGCCGTCGAACATCCAGCCGAGAAACGCGGCGGCGAGGACGGCGAAGAGGCGTTTATTGTTCGGTGGGGCAGAAGGGGCAGCGGGGACGGACGACATAAGAGAAGAAGGGATCGGCACGGGGGTGATGCCGACGGCGAACGTGGAGGGAGAGGCGTGGCGAGGTCAACGCACGCGCCGTGGATTTCGCGGGGGAATTTTCTACAGTGGCGCGAGGGTCGCGACGGCGGGCTTGGCGTAGGCCTGCCAGCAGGCGTCGAGGAAAGCGCGGTCGGGCGCGCCGTCGGTCACGATGAAGCGGTAGCGCGCGACGTAGGGGTTGCCGGGGACGATGCTGAACGCGCCAAGCTGCTGCGGCACGAAGGAGAAGTAGGGCATGTTGGGGTGAAGGCGCACGGGCTGGGGGGCGCGGAAATTATCCGGATGGCCGAGGACGGCGGTGCCGGCGAGATCGCCGGCGGAGGTGACGGGGCCGCCGAGGTAGCACCAGCGGGCGCGCGAGTCGTTGCCCTTGATGCGATCGGTGAGGCCTTCGGAGGTGAGGAAGCGGGCGGCTTCGCCGGGGCCGTTCCACGCGCCGGAGCCGCGGAGGCCGAAGCCGCCGTAGTGGTATTGCGGCAGCTCGAGGGCGTCGGGGGTGGCGCAGGCATGGGTGACGGTGAGGTCGAACATGCGGACGGGATAAGCGCCGGAGGCGGTGGGGACGTCGTATACCGTGAGTTGCCACGTGGAGTTGAGCACGGTGACGGGCGTCGGCGCGGTGAGATCGACGCTGCGGAGACGGGCTTCGAGCCCGCCGTGAACGGGGCCGGACCAGGTGCGGTCAACGGCAACGAGATCTTCGAAGCCGGTTTTGTTTTGCATGTTCCAGAAGTCGGGCGCGCGGCCTTGGAAGGAGGTTTTGGTCCACGGGGCCCAGATGCCGTGGTGATGGACGTGATTCGACGGATAGTCGTCGGTCACGAGTTTCCCGGAGGGCGAAAACACCGGGTGAATGTAGCCGGCTCGAAAGATCTCGGGCTTGATGTCGGTGCGGGGGGCGGCGGCGCGATCAACGCGATAAAAGAGCGCGGGCTGGCCGGCGACGCTGATGCGGAGGTCGCCGTTGTGCGCGGCGTCGGGGGCGATGGCGACGCCGGTGGGGGCGGGTCTGGTGGAGGTGGCGGTGGCTGGGAGTGCGGCGGCGGCGGCAGGCGCGGGTGCGGCGGTGAGGGTGAAGGCGAGGGGCTCGCCGGATTTTTGAGTGGGGACGATGAAGCGGGTGGTGCCGTCGGCGTCGGTCTGCAGGGCGACGGGTTGGCCGGCAGCGTCGCGGAGCGTGGCGGTTTTCGCGGCGTCGGCGGGGAGGGCGAAGGAGACGACTTGGCCGACGCGGTCGGTGTCGGTTGCGGCGAGGGTTACACGGTAATCGCGGGCGAAGGCGGAGGCGGTGCAGGCGAGCAGGGAGGCGGTGAGGAGAAGGAGAGGGCGGGGCATGGGGTGGGAGTGAGTAGGGCTAGTCGGGTGGCGGCGGGCAAGGTTGCGGAGATTGAATGGAGGCGGGTGAGGGATTCGGAGGGTTGGCCACAAAAGGCACAAAGGGTCGCCGGCTGCGACGGGGAGTGCGTTGCGCCCATAGGCGCAAGGGTGTTTTCTATTTTTGGCGCGGAGCACGCGGAGAGTGCCGAAGAAAACGCGGGAGCGCCTATGGGCGCGCGGGCGACGTGAACAGAGCCGGAGATTTTTGTGCTTTCTGTGGCAAAAATTCCGGAGATCGGGGTAGAGAGATCGCGGAGAACAGGGGGTGATTTAAGTATTTTAGCGATTGCCGGTCCTTACTTCGGTGGGAAAGGTAAGGCATGGAGCTGACCACGAAGATTACCAGCAAGGGGCAGGTTACGATCCCGGTGGCGGTGCGGCGCAAGCTGGGGGTCAAGGCGGGGGAGCGGGTGGTGTTCGTCTTTAACCGGCCGGGCGAAGTGACGTTTCGTCGGGCGGCAGCGTCGGCGGAAGGTTCGAGCCGGGGGGTGTTGGCGGGAAAGACCAACGGAAAAGTGGCGACGGTCGAAGAGATGCGCCAAGCATTGGCGGAGGGGGCCGCGCGTCGGCCTTCCGCGTGATCGCGGTCGATACCAACCTGCTCGTCCGGCATCTCACACAGGACGATCCGGTGCAGGCGGCCAAGGTGGCGCGGCTGTGGGCCGAGGCGGCGGCGGAGGGTGAACTGATTCTACTCACGGATATCGTGCTGTGCGAAACGGCGTGGGTGCTGATGCGGCTGTATGGGGTGAAGCGGGCGGATCTGGTGGCGGCGTTCGAGCGCGTGCTGGCGGACGCACAGTTCGCGTTCCAGCACCGGCCGGAGTTACAGGCGGCGCTGAAGGCGAACCGCACGGGCAAGGGGCATTTTGCCGACCACTTGATCGCGGCGCTGGCGCGGTCGGCGGGGTGCCGGACGACCTATACGTTTGAGAAAGGTCTGGGGCCGGCGGCGGGGTTTACGCAGGTCTGAGCGAGAGGGTGATCGGGGGACAGGATGGGATCTCGGAGGGTTGGCCACAAAAAGCACAAAGGGGTGCTGGCTGCGACGGAGGGGGCGTTGCGCCCATAGGCGCGAGGGTGGTGTGAACGGAGCCGGAGATCTTTGTGCTTTTTGTGGCTAAAATTCCGGAGATCGGAGGTGGGAGTGGAGAAGCCGGCGGTTGGAACAGGAATGGCTTTGCACCGGGCGAGGTCCGGCCGCAGTGCGTTGGG
>JANXLP010000529.1 GCA_025355125.1 Opitutaceae bacterium
GACACCGTCCCCGTTTGCTACGAACCCCACCCCAACGCCGCCCTCCAAGCCGAAGGCCTCGAAGCCGACACCTTGGGCCTGTTCGTCGGCCCCGAGCACGGCAGCGAGTTCAGCGGCGAGAGCGACCCCTTCCCCCCGCAAATCCTCCTATTCTTGGAAAATATCTGGGATCAAGCCGAAGCCGACGAAGCCATCTACCGCGACGAAGTTCGCCTCACCTACCTCCACGAGCTCGGCCACTACTTCGGCTGGGATGAGGACGAACTCACCGCGCGCGGCCTCGATTAGCGCCGGGCGCAGCTATCGGTCATTGCGAGAAGCCGCGTCTGCGCGGCGACGAAGCAATCCATCTGAAATCGCTATGGCGCGCCTCGCGCCCATTGCGACGGCACTCCGTTTGCACCCATTATTTAGCACCCGACACCACCGGGAAATCCCAAGCGCCAAAGCACCAAAATCCAGAAAACCGCCGGCGTCCCCCCTCGCTCGTGGCACATCTTGGGATTTTTGCAGTCCGTCCCTTTGGAACCTTGTAATTTGCCCGCTGTGATTTGCCCGGCTTCGCCGGGCCCACTCCGCGCTTCCCAATTCCGCCTCACCATGCTTACGTCCCCCGCCATGCAGTCTCCGCTCACCGTCTTCAAAAAAATCCTTCCACTGCTCATCGTCGCCCTGTGCGCGTTCGCACCCGCCCGCGCGCTCGCGAAGACCCCCCGCGCCGAACTCGTCACGAACATCGGATCGTGCGAAGCCATTCTCCAGGAATTCCAACGCGATCCCCGCTACGCCATCCCCCCCAGCATCCTCGCCCGCGCCAAAGCCCTGATCATCACCAACCAATTCAAGGCGGGCCTCATCTTCGGCGTTAAGGCCGGTTACGGCGTCATCATGGTCAAGCAGCCCTCCGGCCGCTGGAGCCTCCCCGTCCTCATCAGCGCCGGCGAGACCAGCATCGGCTTCCAAGTCGGCGCCAACTCCCTCGAGACCATCTACGTCATCACCGACGACCAGACCCCCCGCCTGCTGTTCAAAGGCCGCTTCCGCGTCGGCGTGGATGCCAAAGCAGTCATCGGCCCCAAGGCCGCCGAGGCCCACAATCCCGAATACAAAGTCATCGACGCCCCCATGCTCGCCTACACCAAGACGGTTGGCCTTTTCGCCGGCGCCACCCTCAAGGCCGGCTTCGTCACCCGCGACGACGAGAGCAACCACACCCTCTACAACACCACCTATTCCGCGCCCGAGCTTCTCTATAGCGACTGGGTGAAGCCCGTTGACGAGGTGAAGCCCCTCATGGAACTCGTCCAGAAGATCGCCCCCTAAACGGCGCACTTCCAATCCCCTCGTAGGGCGGGTCTTCAGCCCGCCCTTTTTTTGCGCCCCGCTCCTCCGCACCCGCGTTCCCGCCTTCCCGCTCTCAGCTCCAGACTCTCAGCCATTCCTTCCCCGCCCCATGCCTCCCCTCATCTCCGGCTTCCACCACGTCTGCATCAAAACCCGCGACTGGGACCGCACCCTCGCCTTCTACGTCACCACCCTCGGCTTCACTGAAAAAATCGCGTGGCGCGCCGCCCCCAACCGCGCCGTCATGCTCGACGCCGGCGACGGCAACTACCTCGAAGTCTTCGAAGATCTTGCCTACCTGCCCGCGCCCAACGGCACCGTGATCCACTTTGCCCTGCGCACCTCGCGCCTCGATAAGGTCGCCGACCTCGTCCGCGCCACCGGCGCAAAAATCACGATGGAGCCCAAAGACGTCACCATCGCCACCACCAACGCCCACGTCCCCGTGCCCATCCGCATCTTCTTCTGCGAAGGCCCCAGCGGCGAAGTCATCGAGTTTTTCCAAAACTCCCTGACTTGAGGTAGGGCGCGTTATCCTTAACGCGCCGTTTCCGTCCGCGCCTACCCCCGCAGCTCCCGCAGATACGCGACCAGCTCCGCCAACACCGCGTCCGCCACGATCTGCTGCACCGCCACCCGCGGCTCGCCCGGACACTCCACGCGCCCGCTGAAAATCCGCACCACGCGCCCGCGCCGCCGGTGCGCCAGCGCCCACCACGCCATCGGGGCCATCACGCCATCCGCCGCCGACGGCTCCGCATAACCCGTCGTCGCCACTGCCAGATCCGCGCCAAACAACTTCCCCGCGCCGAGCGCCATCGCTTCCGCCACCGTCGCAGAGACACAGTTCACTTTCTTCGCCGCCGCGCGATTCACTCCGAGCAACTTCACTTTCTCTTCGATCGAATACGCCGTCACCCCGCCGAGAAAATATCCCGACGCCCCCGACACCGCCGCCACGCGCGCCTGCACGTGACCCGCCGTCAGGCTCTCCGCCACCGCGAGCGTCAGCCGCGGAGCGCGCAGCATAAGCCCCTTCAATTCCGCCGCCGCAGTCACTTCGTCCCGCCCTCCGCCAGCCGCTTCATCTTCGCGAGACCCGCTTCAAAATCCGGCCCGATCAGCTTGTCCAAAAACGGCCCCATCAGCCGGCCTATGGGATTTATGCCGAGATCGCCCGCCATCACCGACACCACCCGCACGCTGCCGCCGCCCGCGTCGCTGAGGAGAAAACTCCCCGTGCTCACCATGTGATCATCTTTAAATTCCAAGACGTAAACCAACCGCGTCGGCGCCACCACTTCCGTGATCGTCGCCTTTCCGCTGCCCTGCGATTTGCTCTGCCACTCCGTCCACGCGCCCACGCCTGTCGTGACCGGCGAGTAGGCGATCACCATCGCCGGATCGCGCTCATACCACACGCCCCAGTCCTTCCACGCCTTGAGTTCGGCGACCAAGGCAAACACCGCCTCCGGCCTAGCCTTGATCACCACCGCCCACTCCACGCGAAACGTCTTCGGCATGAAAAACGACCCCACCACCAGCACAAGGACCAGCGCCGCCAGTCCGCCCAAAATCTTCAGGAGGGTTTTCATCGTGCCGCCGAGCCCAACGCCTCCCCGCCCCACGCGCAGCAAAAAATGCAACGCTCGCCTCCGCACCGCCCGGAATTCCTCCGCCCCACCACCGGCCTACTCCCCACCCAACCCGCCCCCCCCCCACTCCCGCACGCGCAGCCATCACTCGCCCCAACCCACCCCCAAAATTTGTCACCTATTAAGTGACAAATGCTGAATCTCCCCACCGCTATATTTCCCCAATAAAGACGCATTGTCTCAAACTCACTTGTCACTTAATAGGTGACAAATGCCCCACCTCGCTGCCCTCGCCAAACGCGTCGAAATTCCCGCCAAACTGGGTGAACTGATCTTGTTGTTTGCCGAGACCGTCGCCCACCGAACCGCCCAAGCCTACCGTGTTGCCCGAAGCTCGCGGAAAGGCGGCACCCTGCGCCCCGGCAAAGACACCCCGCTGTGGAACGAACTCCGGGCCCAACTCCGGCCGCAGCTCCGCAAGCGCGGCGCCCAGGCTTATCTCGGACGTCTCCTCGGCCTGCCCCGCCAGCGCGTGCATGCCTATCTCACCGACGGCAGCCAAATGCCCGACGCCGAGCGCACCCTGCAATTGATCGCTTGGCTCGTCGCCGCCCAAACCGGCCAGCGCCCCGCTTAACACCCGCCAACTACCCGCACCGGACCCCGTCGTCATTCGCAGCATCCCCCGCATCCGCTTCACGCCCGTGGGCCGTTGCGGAGTCCGACGCAGCCACGCCTCGCAACGACATTTTCGCCTCCCGAAAAACCCGTTTGTCACTTAATAGGTGACAAACATTTCTGCGCATTTTTCGCGTGTTTTTTTTCGATCCGTTCGACCCGCGCCGTCATCCTTTCATCAATCCGCCGACTGCGATCACGCACCACTCTCGCTCCGCCTCCTTCGCTCAGAATTTCACTTCCACGCCCACCGGACAGTGGTCGCTGCCCATCACGTGCGGCTCGATCCACGCGCGTTTCAGCGACTTCTTCAGCGACGCCGAGGCGATCACGTAGTCGATGCGCCAGCCGATGTTTCGTTCGCGCGCTCCGGCGCGATACGTCCACCAGCTGTAGTGCCCGGGGCCTTTTTCAAACTCGCGAAACGTGTCGATGAACCCCGCGTCCAGAAAAGTCTTAAACCCCGCGCGCTCCTGATCGGAGAAGCCCGGATTGCCCACGTTTTCCTTCGGCCGCGCGAGATCGATCTCCTCGTGCGCCACGTTCAGATCGCCGCACAGTAGCACCGGCTTTTTCTGCTCCAACTTCTTCGCATAAGCCAGCAGCGCCTTGTCCCAATCCTGCCGGAAACCAAGTCGCACGAGCTCCGGCTGCGCGTTCGGCACATATACGCCGACCACGTAGCAATCGTCGAACTCCGCCGTGATCGCCCGCCCCTCGGCATCGTGCGCCGCCGAGCCCAGCCCGAGCGTGACCGAGAGCGGCTTCTTTTTGGAAAATAACGCCGTGCCGCTGTAGCCCTTCTTCTGCGCGGAATTCCACACGACTTCGTAGCCCAGCGGCCACGCGATGTGCTGCACGTCGCCCAGCACCGCCTTCACTTCCTGCAGGCAGATCACGTCGGCATCCGCCGCCGCCATCCAGTCCAGCAGGCCCTTGCCATGCGCCGCCCGCACCCCGTTCACATTCCACGAGAGAAGTTTCATCGCGCCCGTTCAACGCGACCCCCGACGCCGCAGCAACCCGATTCGCGTCGCCCGTCCCCGCCCTCAGCGCCACCCACCAAGGACCGCGCCCTCCGCCACAAACCGCGCGACATCGTGGCCCACGTTGATCGCGTTCAGTTTCAACGAGCGCTGTTCCCACAGCCCGCCGTTGATCAGTCGCGAGCTCACGATCACCGCGCCCACCCACGCACCCAGCTCCGCGCCCTTCAACGCGCCCGCCGAGTGATGCGCCGCGATCAGCGCCGCCAGCCCGATCGTCGAGAGCAACGTCACCGCGAAACTCGTGCCGAAGAGTTTCCCCGTGTTGAATTCCTTCTCCTTGATCGATTCCGGCGTGATTTTCATCTCCACCATCCACGTCTTCGCAAACAGCCACGGCGAATACCAGAGCCAGCCAATAAGAAACCCGCCAACCGCGGTGACCAACACCGCGACATAGTTCAGATGCGTGAGTGCGTTGAGCATAGTATAAGTGGGGTTGCCCGCAGCCTCCACAAAACCGCCCCGCCCGCAATCCCCGCGTATGACGCCCCGCGCGCCGATTCCGTCTTCCCACTTACTCCTCTTACACCTCTTACTCATCTTACTCATCTTACATCTCTCTCCCATGCCCGCCTTCCCGCACCTGCCCCTCGGCCAAGCCATCCCGAACAGCCCGCACGCGGTCTCCTGCAGCCTGCCCACGATGCGCTCCGTCCGCGGCTACGAGGAGAAGGACCCCGCCATCACCAGCCAGCTCGCCAACGGTTACCCGCGCTTCGTCGTCCACCCCTACGCCCGCCAGCTCGCCGCTCACTACGTTGCCACCAACCCGGCCCTCGCCGGCCACACGCTCTGGCTCACCTCGTCCCTCGCCATCGCCGAGCGCCTCGCCACGCACCTCTCCGAAAGTGGCTTGGGCGTCCCGCCCAAGAATCCGAAAAGTGGCACGGACATCTTACCCGTGGGTTCGCAAAGTGGCACGGGCGTCCCGCCCGTGAGTCTTTCCGCATCCTCCCCCCAGCTCTTCATCGGCACCCACGGCCTCTACGGCGTCGCCCACCCCGCCGCCGCGACCGCCACCTACGCGCTCGCCAAAACCTACCTCCAAAACCTCGGCGGCTTCATCTCCTCCCGCGAAGCCGAAGATCACCTCGTCCGCCTCGGCTTGCGCGCCGCGATCTACGCCGAGGAAACCTTCGCCGGCGACGCCCCCGACGAAATCCGCCGCCACCTCCGCCGCATGCTCAACACCGGCCTCGCGCCCACCGCGACTCCCGTCACCGACGCCGATCTCTTTCTCACCAACTGCGGCATGAGCGCCATCTACGCCGCCTTCCGCGCCGTCGCCGATATCCAGGCCGCCCGCGGCCGCACGGTCTGGATTCAGCTCGGCTGGTTCTACCTCGATACCATCGCGATCCTCAAAAAATTCACCGCCTCGCCCGCCGACTACGTTTACATCCGCGACCCGCTCGATTTCGACGCCATCGCCCGCATCTTCGCCGCCCACGGCTCGCGCATCGCCGGCGTCGTCGCCGAGATCCCCACCAACCCGCTCCTCCAGACACCCGACATCGCCGCCATCTCCGCCCTCGCCCGTCGCCACGGCGCCCACGTCATTATAGACGCGTCCACCGCCTCGCTCTACAACCTCGACGTCCTCGCCCACGCCGGCATCGCCCTCGCCAGCCTCACCAAATACACCGGCAGCGGCGGCGACCTCACCGCCGGCGTCGCCATCGTGAACCCCGAATGCCCCGACGCCACCGAAATCCGCCGCCGCATCACTGAGGCCGCCGAGCCCCTCTACGCCCGCGACGCCGCCCGCCTCGCCCACGAGA